>JBBSIT010000174.1:0-7570 GCA_038231995.1 Acetobacterales bacterium
CGTTCACGTCGCCGCGGCGGCTGTGGAGCTGCGCCTAGATGCGCCCCTGCGCCTCGAGCGGCGTCCCCGCCATCTCCGGCCCGCGCATCCCGTGCCTGTGCCCGGGCCCGCGCGGCCCGCCGGCGGCGCGGCCCGTATCCGTCACGGCCGCGTTGCTCGCGTCGTTGGTCACCTGCATCGCCTGCACCAGCGGCACCTCGCGCGCCCGCAGCCCGCGCACCGTCACCGCGTCGCCCGGCTTGACCGCGAACACGAGCTGCGTGCCGAGATGCGGCGGCAGCATCACCTGGGTGCCGTCCTCCAGGATCAGGCCATCCACGTCGCCGCGCGGCGTCAGGCTGTACTGCGCGACCCGGCCCTTGATCGCCGGCAACTGCGCCGGGTCGTATGTCGCGGCGACCTGCGCCGCGGCGATCCCGCCGCCGCCCACGGCCAGGGCCGTGGCGAGCAGGGCGTAGCGGAGCCGCTTGCTGGAAACCTTCATCATGTCCTCCTTCGCGGGCCAGACGGCCCATAAGCCAAGGAAGAGCAAGGCCTGTGCCAGCCTGCAAACCTTTGTTATCTTTGATTCCTGCCCTTCACTCCTCCGCGTCCCCGTCCGGATTCCGGACTTCCTCCGTCCGTCCGCCGGACGCCTTCGGGCCGAGCTTGGCGTGCAGCAACTGCCGATGGATTCCCAGGCGCCGCGCCGCCTCGGCCCGGTTGCCCCCCGCCGCCTCCAGCGCCTGGCGGATTATCTCCGCCTCCAGCCGCGCGAGCGCGTCAGGCAGGGTGCCGGCCAGCCAGTCCTCCTCCCGGCCCGGCGGCGCCGCCAGGAAGTCGAGGTCGGCCGCCGCCACCACCGGACGCCGCACCATGGCCGCGACCCGCTCCATCGCGTTGCGCAGCTCCCGCACGTTGCCGGGCCAGGGATGGGCGATGAGCCGCGCCGCTGCCTCCGCCGAGAGCCGTTTCCCGCCTGCGAGCGCCAGGAAGTGCTCGGCCAGCGGCACGATGTCCGCCAACCGCTCCCGCAGCGCCGGCTGGTGCAGCGGCACCACGCCGATGCGGTAATACAGGTCCTCGCGGAACGTCCCTTCCCGCACGGCGCGCGGCAGGTCCCGGTGCGTGGCTGCGACCACCCGGACATCGACCGCAACCGGCCGGCCGCCCACCGGCGTCACCACGCGCTCCTGCAGCGCGCGCAGCAGCTTGGCCTGCATCGCCGGCGCCATGTCGCCGACCTCGTCCAGGAACAAGGTCCCGCGGTCCGCCTCGCGGAACGACCCGGCGCGGTCCGCCACCGCCCCAGTGAACGCGCCGCGCACATGCCCGAACAGCAGGCTCTCCAGCAGCTCCGCCGGGATCGCCGCGCAGTTCACGGCGATGAACGGCCCCCGTGCGCGCCGCTTATGCCGGTGCAAGGCGCGTGCGACCACCTCCTTGCCCGTCCCGGTCTCCCCCGTGACCAGCACGGTGGCGTCGCTGTCCGCCAGCATCCCGATCGCCTTCTGCACCTCGCGCAGCGCGGCGCTCGCGCCCACCATGTCCCCGTCCTGGACGGTCTCGCCGGGCGCCTCCCGCGCCGGCTCCGCCGCCTGCAGCAGCCGCGGCAGCAGCGCCGCCAGGTCCGCCCGCCCGACCGGCTTGGCCAGATGGTCCACGGCGCCCAGCCGCATCGCCTCGATCGGGTTGGCCGCCGTCAGCACCGCCACCGCCGGCGGCGCCGGCAGCGCGCGGATGCGGCGCAGCACCTCCAGCCCATCCATCCCCGGCATCCGCACGTCGAGCAGCACCGCGTCGATCCCCGGCCCGGCGAGCCGCAGCAAGGCGGCAGCGCCGTCCCCCGCCTCCTCCACCGTGTGGCCCAGGTCGCCCAGCGCCTCCGCCAGCCCTTCCCGCAGCGCGGCGTCGTCGTCCACGATCAGGACGGTTGCCATCAGCCCTCCTCCCGCACCGGCAGCCGGATCACGAACCGCGCCCCGGCCGCCTCCTCAAGATTCAGCGTGCCGCCATGCGCGGCCACCAGCTCGCGCGCGATCGCCAGGCCCAGTCCCGTGCCGTCAGCCCGCCCGGTCACGAACGGCTCGAACAGCGTGCTTTGCAGCTCCGGCGCGACGCCAGGCCCGGTGTCCTCGACCGCCAGCTCCAGCGCGTCGTCCCGTCGCGCCGTCAGCGTCACGCGGCCGCCCGGCGGCGTGTGGCGCACTGCGTTGGACAGCAGGTTGTCCAGCGCCCGCCCGATCAGCGCCGGGTCGAGCCAGGCCGTCCCGGCGCCGTCGGCGACGATCGCGACGCCGGCCGCCTCCGCCTGCTCCGCGTGCCGCTCGGCACATTCCGCCAGCAGCGCGCCCAGCTCCACCTGCTCCGGCGCCGGCTCGCGCCGCTGCGTCATGGCCAGCAGCTCGCCCAGCAGCCGGTTCAGCCGCGCGACCTGGGCCAGCACGGCGGCAAGTGCTGACCGCCGCCGCGCGTCGTCGCCGGCCAGCGCGTTCTCCGCCCTCAGCCGCATGGCCGCCAGCGGGTTGCGTATCTCGTGCGCGACCCCCGCCGCCACCCGGCCCAGCGCCGCTAGCCGCTCGGCCGACGCCACCTGCGTCGCCAGCCCGTCCGAGCGCCGCCGCGCCTCGGCGAGCCGCTCCCCGGCCTGGTTCAGCGCGTCCACGATGCGGTCGAGGTCGCGCTCCCCGGTGCGCGGCAGCACCGGCGGAGCATCCGCCGCGTGTCCCGCCAGCGCCGCCTCCAGCCCGCCGACCCGGCGCGACCAGGAGCGCGACACCCACGCGAGCCAGGCCGACATGCCCAGCATCAGCGCCAGCAGCAGGCCTAGCCCGGCGCGCAGCCCGTCCGCCGCCGTCGCCGCCTGCACCCGCGCCATCGTCCAGGCCGTGAGCCCCGGGATCGGGCCGGCCAGCGGGCAGGCATGCAGTAGGAGCGTCTGGGTATCCGACGCCCAGGATTGGGCGATGGCGCCGTCGTCGTGCGCGGCCTGGTCGTTGGCCGCGTCGACGCGGTCGAGCTCGGCCGCCGGCACGTCGGTCTTTGCAGCACCTCCGGCATAGGTCGGGTAGGCATAGGCCAGCGACCCGGCATCCGTCTGCCACAGGCCGCCCTCCACCCCCGTCTGCCGGGCCAGCGCCACGCCGACCACGGCCGCGAGCTCGCCGCGCAGGCGGGCGTCGTCGAGCGGCGGCACCGGGCCGGTCCAACCCACCGCGTAGAAGTCGTAACGGCTACGGATCAGGTCGCAGGCGCGCGCCACCACCGCCTCGCCCCGCTGCACCTGCGCCGCCGTGGACTCGCCCGAGATGCGCACGAGCAGCACGCCTGCCGCGGCGCACGCCGCGAGCGACAACGCCCAGAGCACGAGCAGGCGGGAGCGGAGCGAGCGCACCGCCCGTGTCTACCGCATCGCGCCCGGCCGCGCACTTCGAGCGCCGCGTCCTGCCAGGCGGCCGCCGGATTTGCTTCCGCGCCGAATGAATCATGGTAATGGCTCATGCGAGCCTCCCCGCCGGGCGGTCCGTCAACACTGGGGATGCCGGGGGAGTGAACGTGGACGACGAGCCGGCAAGCACGGTGCCTGGCCCCGGCTGGGACGAGGCCGACCGCCTCGCCTCCCTGCACGGCTATGCCATCCTCGACACGCCCGCCGAGGCCGATTTCGACGACATCACCTGCATCGCCGCCCATGTCTGCGGCGCACCCATCTCGACCATCACGCTGATCGACGCGGACCGCCAGTGGTTCAAGTCCGAGATCGGCCTGGGCGTGCGCGAGACCCCGCTCGACGTCTCGATCTGCGCCCACGCCATCCTGCAGCGCGACCTGTTCGTCGTGCCGGACACCACGCAGGACCCGCGCTTCGCCTGCTACCCGAGCGTGACGGGCGAGCCGCACCTGCGGTTCTACGCCGGCGCCCTGCTAGAGGACGGCGACGGTCTGCCGCTCGGCACCCTGTGCGTGCTCGACTACCAGCCGCGCGAGGCCGGGCTCACCCCCGAGCAGGCCGCGATCCTGCGCGCCCTGGCCCGCCAGGTCATGGCCCAGCTCGAGCTGCGCCGCCTCCTGCGCCGGTCGCAGGCGGACCAGGCCGCGCTCCAGCAGGCCCTGGAGGCGCAGCGCCTGCTGCACGTCGAGGCCGACCACCGCATCAAGAACAGCCTCCAGCTCGTCAGCGGCATGCTCGCCTTGCAACGCCGGCGCCTGGCCGACCCGGCCGCTGCCGCAGCACTCGACGCCGCGATCTCCCGCGTCCAGGCCGTCGCCGACGCGCACCGCGCGCTGAACGGCAGCCCCGACCTGCGCACGATCCTGCTCGGCGCCATGCTGGACGACCTCTGCCGGCACGCAGCCGCCCTGAACCCGCACCTCGCCTTCTCGCGTGAGGGCGGCGACACGATAGCGCTCGATGCCGAGCGCGCGATCCCGCTCGGGCTGATCTGCAGCGAGGTGCTGACCAACATCAGCAAGTACGCCTACCCCGACGGCCAGGACGGGTCGGTCCACGTCCAGGTGGAGCAGGCAGCGGACCGGGGACTCACCATCACCGTCAAGGACCACGGCCTGGGGCTGGGCTCCGACGCGAACAGCCCGGACGGGCTCGGCACCACCATCGTCGCAGCGCTGGCCCGCCAGATCGGCGCGAACGTCAGCCTTGCCGGCGGGGCCGACGGAGGTACGACCACGATCGTGCGCCTGCCCGCTGGGCCGTCCCCTCGCGAGTGAGCCGCTTCCGCCTGCTCGCCGACGACCTGACCGGCGCGCTCGACCGCGCCGCCGCCTTCGTCCCCCGCTTCGGCCCCATCCCCGTCCTCTGGCATCCCGACCCGGCGCTGCCCATCGCCGCACTCGACAGCGGCGCCCGCGACGCCGCACCCGAGGCGGCCCACGCAGCCCTGTCCCCTTTCGCCGCCGACCTCGCCGGCGCGGAGCTCGCGCTGCTGAAGCTCGACCGCTTGCTCCGTGGCCATCCCGCACCTACGATCGCCGCCTGCCTGCGCGCCGGCGCGTTCGAGCACGCGGTGATCGCCCCCGCCTTACCCGTCCAGGGCCGGGTCACCCGGGCCGGCCGCCAGCTCGTCCATGGCGCCGATACCGGCATCGACCTCGCGGCAGGCCTGGGGGCGCTCGGCGTGCCGGTCCGCCTGCGCCGGCCGGGCGAGACGGCGCCCGCCGGGGTCAGCCTTTGGGACGCAGCCTCCGATGCCGAGCTCGCCACGATCGCGGCGGCCGGCCGCACCCTGTCCGGACGCGTGCTGTGGTGCGGCTCGGCCGGCCTCGCGGGCACACTCGCCGGGGCGGCGCCTCCGCTCATCGTGCCGCCCCGCCCCGTCCTCGCCCTGATCGGCACCGACCACCCGACCACGCGCCGCCAGCTCGAGGCCTGCCTCAACCACTCCGCCGCAGACGCCGCCGCCATCGCTGCCCACCTGACCGGCGGCCAGGGCGTCGCCGTGGTGCCCGGCCTACCGGACGGGCTGGGCCGGGCCGAGGGTGCCGTGGAGATCGCAGGCCGCTTCGCCGGCCTGGTCCGCCGCCTGCCCCGGCCCGGCGCCCTGTTCGTGACCGGCGGCGAGACGCTGCGCGCTCTCTGCACCAGCCTCGGCGCCGCCCGCCTGCACGTCATCGGCCAGCTCGCGCCCGGCGTGCCCGTCTCCAACCTGGTCGGCGGCGCCTGGGACGGACTGCCGGTCGTTTCCAAGTCCGGCGGCTTCGGCGGTCCGGCGCTTCTCGCCGACCTGCTGCGCTGATACGCTTGAGCATGTTCAGCATAGCTGAACATGCTCAAGCTCTGGTTCCACGCGCCTACTCAGGCGCCTATCCGCGCTAGGCGCGGACAGTTCGCCCGAAGGCGCTTCAGGCCATGCCCAACCCCCGCCCTCCTCAGCTCGCGATCACCATGGGCGACCCGGCGGGCATCGGCCCTGAGATCATCGTCAAGGCGGCGAAGCGCCTCGCCCCCCGGCTCGATGCCGGCGCGCTGCGCCTGCTCGTGATCGGCCACGCGACCGCGCTCGGCGAAGCCCGCGCCCTGGTGCCCGACGCCCCCGTCATCCCCGTCACCGAGGCCGGCGCCGCCTGGCCACCGCTCGCCCTGCTGCCCGCAGGCGAGGAGCACACACCCATCCAGCTCGGCGAGATCAGCCCCGAGGCCGGCCGCTTCAGCTTCCTCGCCGTGCAGCACGCCGTGCAGCTCGCGCTCGCCGGAAGCATCGACGGCATCGTCACCGCCCCGCTCAACAAGGAGGCGCTGAACCTCGCTGGGCACCGCTACGCCGGGCATACCGACATGCTCGCCGACCTCACGGGCACGCGCAGCTCCGTCATGCTGCTCGCGCACGGCCCCATGCGCGTCAGCCACGTCACCACCCATGTCGCGCTGGAGAAGGTGCCCGCACTGCTGACGCCCGAGCGCCTGCGCCGCACCATCGACCTCACCCACGCCGCCCTGCTCGGCCTCGGCATCGCCCGCCCGCACATCGCCGTCGCGGCGCTGAACCCGCATGCCGGCGAGGGCGGCCTGTTCGGGCGCCAGGACATCGACGTGACGGCGCCCGTCATCGCCGCGTGCAACGCCGAGGGACTGCGCATCACCGGCCCGGTCCCGGGCGACACCGTGTTCGTGAAATTGCGCGCCCAGCAGTTCGATGCGGTCGTCGCGATGTATCACGACCAGGGTCACATCCCGGTCAAGCTGCTCGGCTTCACCGTCGATCCCGCGACGGGGCGGTGGCAGTCCCTGTCCGGCGTCAACATCACCCTCGGCCTGCCCATCATCCGCACCTCCGTGGACCACGGCACCGCCTTCGACATCGCCGGCCGCGGCATCGCCAGCGAGGACAGCCTGGTCGAGGCGATCGACTACGCGATCCAACTGGCCGCCTGAGCCGGATGCCGCGCCACCCGCCTCCGCCGGCAAGACCTGCGCCTCGTTAATGGGATATTGTGCTTCTGCCATGCACACTGGCGCCCGCCGGCTTGGCAAGCGGGGTGGGTGGACATGGATTCAGTGATCATGGAGGAGGCCGTCCTCCGCTCCGGCGCCCTCGCGGTGCGTGTCGCCGCGATCGAGCACGTGCGCGGGTCGTGCGGGGTGAGGGCGCTGGCGGCCGTCGAGGTCGAGGTGGGCGGCCTGGCGATGGTGGTCCAGGGCATCCGCGTGGTGCGGGCGCCCGGCGGCGGCCTGTGCTGCCTGCCCCCGGCCTTCCGGCACCCGGATGGGCGATGGATGCCGGCCGTGACGGTGTCGGCCGAGCTGAGCAACGTCATCAGCGCCGCTGTGCTCGGAGCCATGCCGTAGCGCCTATCCCGGCAGGCTGATGCCGCTTTGTCCACCGAGCCATCCCCAGAGCTATCCCCTGTTCGCTGTATGTCTCTGCCCCACGAAGCCCTCCGCAGGGCCTTATGCCTCACCGCCGGACACAAGTTCGTCATTTCTGGGAACATACGCGTGCGTAGCATGTCGCACCGCGGTCAATCCTGACGTGAATCGAAGGTCCGGGAGACCGCCTCATGCTGTCCCTTGCCAAGCCTGCCCTGCGCCGCGTCGCGGTCGCCGCCAGCGTCGCGATGCTCGCGGCGTGCCAGA
>JBBSIT010000175.1:0-7568 GCA_038231995.1 Acetobacterales bacterium
CACCGCAGGCTATCCGGGAGGTGGTTGGCAGTTACGATCGCTCTCACACTGGTCTACTCGGTAAAAATATCCCGCATCATGGTATAGTGCTTCATAGTCTTTTGCTGTAGTATGATGCACAGCTGCTCTTTTTGCTGGGTCTAAAAGGGCCATTAAAGACGTAAATACAGCAGCTATTATAGACATCGTGCCTACCAATATTATAGTAATCGGTCCTGCCACAGGATCGCTGTTCGTGAGTTTTGAAAAAGCGGTCGCTCCGGCGATCGTGGACAGAATGGCCGAAGGAATGCCGAGCCAATATACGGCGTAATACCACGGCGTCTCAGCTGCATAATGCCTTTCAGCAGCTTCCAGAGCCGCCTTACGAATGTAATCAGCTTCTACACGGTAGCGCTCAACAGCCTCGACCATTGTGACCGTCCCTATTCAGGAGCCTGCGCAGCATGGCATAGGGCTAGAGCTACTTCCAGACGCGTGCCGGAGGATCTTCGTGGCAAGGTCCATAACGGCCCCTTGGTACATAAATCAGAATTATGCACCCGTGCTGCGACCCCCTTGTCAGCAGCTTATTGGGTGCGGAAATCCGGTGCGAAGGTCGCCTTTGGGCCGGGGCTGAAATTCAAACCGAGACACGCCGTCCCTGCACCCGCCTGCACCCGGCCTTGCCGCGCTGGCCGGGATCGGCGACAGGGTTGGTCCCATGCGGAACGCCCTCCATGACGTCCAGCCCATGCCCGACACCGTGAGCGGATACGGCCCGGACAAGACGCCCGAACCGGCGCTCGCGGCGCGGGCGGCCGGGCGTCACGCCGAGGCGGCCGAGCTCTGGCGCGGGGTGCTGCGGGCCCACCCGGAGGACTGGCGGGCGGCGCTGGAACTCAAGCAGGACATGACCGCCTCGGGCCGCTACGCCGAGTCGGACCCGCTGTTCCGCCGGGCCGCCCGGCACCTGCCGGACGCGGAGTGGCTCGCGCATTACCGCGCGCTGTACGCCTTCCACGGCCCCGAGCTCGACGCGCTCGCCCGGCGCGCCCGCGAGGTGCTGGCCCGCCAGCCGGACGGCCCTGGCCCCCACGCCCTGCTGGGCGACATCGCGCGGCAGCATCGCGACTGGCCGGCGGCCGAGGCCGCGTTCGCAGCGGCACTCGCCCGCGACCCCGGCAGTGCCGAGTTCGCCGCCAAGCTGCGCGCCTCCCGACTGCAGCAGCGTGTCGCGCGTGCGCTGACCAGCAAGCCTCCCGAGGGCGCCGAGTACGCCATCGCGCTGATCAACCTCGACCGCAACGCGGAGCGCCTGGCCGAGATGCGGCGCCAGCTCGCCGCCTGCCCCGTCCCGCTGCACCGCGTGCCCGGCGTCGAGGGCAGTCGGCTGCCGCGCGCGGCGGTGCTGCGGCTCACCGGCGACCCGGACTCCGGACGGGGCACGCTCGGCTGCTTCCTGAGCCATGCCGCCGCGTGGGAGACGATGCTCGACCGCGGCCTCGCGCACTGCCTGGTGATCGAGGACGACGTGGTGCCGCTGCTCGACCTGCCGCCCCGCCTCGGGCCGCTCGGGCTGCCGCCGGACTACGACCTGTGCTTCGTCAACGACCGGCTGGAGCCGCGCCTGCCGCCCGAGGAGGTGGAGCGCACCGGCGACTTTCGCGCGTTCACCCTGGCCGACGCCATGGCGACCTTCCCGCCGGAGGACAACGCGCCCGGCGCCGACGGCTACCTCGTCAGCGCCGCCGGCGCGCGCAAGCTGCTTGCCTGGGTGGCCGAGGACGGCTTCGGCGCCGACGTGGACTGGCGCCTGCTCGCCTACGGGCTCACGCCGGGCGAGATCGACGCGCTGCCGCGGGGCCATGCCTGGGGTGTGCTGAGCGCCCTGCAACACCGGGTCGGCCGCGCGGAGCGGCTGCGCGCGCACGTGCTGTATCCCGCACTGATCCGCACCGTTCCGGTCAGCAGCGACCGGGAGGACGAGAACCGGGTATTAACCGGCGCTGTGGCAGGGTTAGAAGGGGCGGCGATGGAGGAGCACGGGCATGGTTGAGCGCTACCTGGTCACTGGCGGCGCCGGCTACGTGGGCAGCCACGTCGTCGCGGCGCTGCTGGAGCGCGGCGCCGAGATCACCGTGTTCGACAACCTGCGCCAAGGCCACGAGTGGGCAGTGCTGCCCGGCGCCACGCTGGTCGTGGCGGACCTTGCGGACGGGGACAAGCTGGACGAGGTACTGGCCGCCGGACCGTGGGATGGCGTGCTGCACTTCGCCGCCCTGTCGCTGGTGGGCGAGAGCATGCGCCGGCCGTACTACTACCTGCTCGAGAACGCGGTGAACGGCATCCGGCTGATCGAGGCCTGCGTGCGCCACGGCGTGCCGCGCTTCGTGCTGTCCTCCACGGCCGCGCTGTTCGGCAACCCGGAGGTCATCCCGATTCCGGAGGACGCCAAGGTCGATCCCGGCTCGCCCTACGGCGAGAGCAAGTACATGATCGAGCGCGCACTCTACTGGGCCGACCGCATCCATGGCCTGCGCAGCGCGAGCCTGCGCTACTTCAACGCCGCCGGCGCGGACCCGGCCGGCCGGCTCGGCGAGGACCACGACCCCGAGACGCACCTGATCCCGCTCGCGATCGACGCCGCCCTCGGCCGCCGGCCGCCGCTGGAGGTGTTCGGGCAGGACTACCCGACGCCGGACGGCACCTGCATCCGCGACTACGTGCACGTGTCGGACCTGGCTACCGCGCACGTGCTGGCACTCGGCGCGCTGGATGACCGCAGCGTGACGTTCAACCTCGGCAACGGCGCGGGCCACTCCGTGCTGGAGGTGATCGCCGCGGTGGAGCGCGCCACCGGCCGCCCGGTCCCATGGAACCCGGCGCCGCGCCGGGCCGGCGACCCGGCGGTGCTCGTCGCCTCCTCCGCGCTGATCCGCGAGCAGCTCGGCTGGAATCCACAGTATCCCGGCATCGACGAGATCGTCGCCACCGCCGCGGCCTGGCGGATGCAGCCCCCGCGCAACAGCGCGGCTTCAGGTTAACGCGCCTCCGTCCCCAGCTCCGCCAGCGGCACCGGCGCCGCGTGCGGCCGGGTCGCGAGCATGCCATCGATCAGCGCGAGCGCCTCCGCCCGGCCGCTGTTCGCCGCCTGCTCGAACGGCGTCCAAGTCTGCACGAAGTCGAGCGGCGCGAACACGGCGCGGTAGCGGCGCAGCTCCGCCGGCGTCAGCGGCACGCCGCGCACAAACGCCTTGTGCGCGCTGATCGCGAGCGCCCGTCGCGGGTCCGCCGGGTCGGTTTCGAACTTCAGCGCGTCGCCGCAGAACAGGATGCGCCTGTTACGGTCGAACAGCACGGCGTGCCCGTCGAAGTGCCCGGCCGTCAGGTGCAGCTCCAGCCCCGGCAGCGGCTCCAGCGTCTCGTCCCACGGCCAGGTCACGCGCAGTGCCGTCGACCAGGCGAGGTCGCCGGGGTGCAGTGCGAGCTCGGGGTCGAAGCTGTCCTGCAACTGCCACAGCGCGCCGTAGGAGTGCGGGTGCGACGCAGACAGCACCTGGATGCCGCCGAGCGAGGCGATGTGGTCGAGCGCCGCCTGGCTGAACACCGGGCAGCCCTCGAAGCCCATGTTGCCCGAGGGAGTCTGGATCAGGTAGGCGCTGGGGCCGATGCCGCCGACCGGCTCGTTCCAGAAGCGCCAGACGCCGGGCTCCAGCTCGGCCCAGTGGCATGGGAACTGCGCCTGCGCCTCCCCAAGCGTCCAGAACCGCCAGCCGACCTGCGGCACGACGTGGCGCGCGTCGAGGCACATGGGGCAGGCGGGCGGGCGCTCGAAGTGCCGCTGCCAGTAGCCGCAATTGTCGCAGAGGAAGGCCGGCAGATCGAGCGCGCCGGCGAAGGGCAGGTATCCGGGACTCATCGCATCAGGCCTTCTGGAGCTCTTCCATCGTCACAGTATCGGCCATCCCGTCTCCCTTGTCGCCGGAGCACAGCGGGACCGGTTCCGCCGCGGCTCACGCGGACGAGAGCGGCGGCGCCACATCCTCCAGGGAGCGGCGCTCCGCGGCGACGCCCAGCCAGGCCATGGTCGCCGCAGCGATGAGCATCAGCCCGCCGCCTAGCAGGTAGCCCCACAGCACCGAATACCGCTCACCCGTCTCGATCAGCGCGCCGAACACCACCGGCCCGGCGATGCCGCCCACCAGCGTGCCGAACGCGTAGAACAGCGCGATGGCGATGGCGCGGACCTCCAGCGGGAAGGTCTCGCCCACGGTCAGGTACGCCGACGACGCAGCCGCGGACGCGAAGAAGAAGATGACGGTCCAGGCAATGGTCTGCTGCGTGGCGTCCAGCACGCCGCGGGCGAACAGGAACCCCACGCCGATCAGCAGCACGCCCGACAGCGCGTAGGTCGCGACGATCATGGGCTTGCGCCCCAGGCTGTCGAACAGCCGGCCGAGCAGCAGCGGCCCGAGGAAGTTGCCCAGCGCGAAGGGCAGGATGAACAGCCCGACCCGGCCGCTTGGCACGTCGTAGAACCGGGTCAACACCAGCGCGTAGGTGAACAGCACCGCGTTGTAGCAGAACGCCTGCGACGCCATCAGCACCACGGCCAGCACGGTCTGCCGGCGGTAATCCCGCACCAGCACCCGGAAGGACTGCGCGAACCAGTCCCCCGTGTGCCAGCGCAGGCGGAGCGGCTTGCCCGGCACGGGCGGCAGCCTCTTCCCGGTCTCGGCGATCACCCGCGCCTCGATGCCCTTCAGCACCCGGTCCGCCTCCTCCGGCCGCCCGTGCGTCATCAGCCAGCGCGGGCTCTCCGGGATGAAGCGGCGCAGCAGCAGGACCACGAGGCCGATGACGCCGCCGATCACGAAGGACAGCCGCCAGCCCAGCTCGGGGTCGATGATCGCCGGGTTGAGCGCGACCAGCGCGCCGCAGGCGCCGAGCGCCGCGCCGACCCAGAAGCTGCCGTTGATCACCAGGTCGGTGAAGCCGCGGCGGCGGGCGGGGATCAGCTCCTGGATGGTGGCGTTGACCGCGGCATACTCGCCGCCGATGCCCGCGCCGGTCATCATGCGGAAGAACGCGAACGACCAGAAATCCCAGGCGAACCCGGTGGCTACGGTGCCGATGAGGTAGACCAGCACCGTCACGGTGAAAAGTTTCTTGCGCCCGTAATGGTCGGTCGCCCAGCCGAACCCCAGCGCGCCGATGACCGTGCCGATCAGGTAGGCGCCGGCGGACCAGCCGATCTCGTTGCCGGCCAGCCCGAGGCTGCGGCTCTCGGCGATGGCGCCAGACAGCGAGCCGACGAGCGTGACCTCCAGCCCGTCGAGGATCCAGGTGATGCCCAGCGCGAACACCACCAGCCAGTGAAAGCGGCTCCAGGGCAGGCGGTCGAGCCGCGCCGGCACGCTGGTCTCGAACACGGCGCCTTCGAGGGAGGCAGGTTTGCTGGCCATCATGCAGGCGACGTTAGCCGTGCGGGCCGCCAGGCCCAACCCCTCCCCCCGATGTGATCGCGCCTGGGTTGACCGCCGGGCCGCGCCGGGCCATCGCGGAGCATGTTCCGCTTCTTCGAGCGCCTGATCGACCCGACCGGCATGCCCGTCGGCGCGGCGCCGCCCGCGTCGGTGCCCAGGTTCTTCCTGCATTTCCTGCGTCCGGTGCGCGGCGTGGTCGCCGCCATGTTCATCGGTGGGTTCCTGGTCGCCTGCCTCGACGCGCTGATCCCGGTGTTCATCGGCCGCGTCGTGGGCTGGACCGCCGCCCTACCGCCCGCCGAGTTGCTGCGCGAGCACGGCGCCCAGCTCCTCGGCATCGCGGCAGTCGTGCTGCTGCTGCGCCCGGCCACGCTGCTCGCGCAGGTACTCACGATCAACCAGGCGGTGAACCCCGGCCTGTCGAACACGATCCGCTGGCAGAACCACTGGCACATCTCGCGCCAGTCCTGGACCTTCTTCCAGAACGACTTCGCCGGCCGGGTCGCGAACCGGGTCATGCAGACCGGTCCGTCGCTGCGCGAGGTCGTAGTGATGGGCGCTGACGCCGTCTGGTACATCGTGATCTACGGCGCCGGCGCGATGCTCGTCCTGGTGCAGCTGGATTGGCGGCTGGCAGTGCCGATCTTCACGTGGTTCGCGGCCTACGCGCTCGTGCTGCGCGTCTTCGTGCCGCGGCTGCGCGCCCGCTCCCGCGCGATGTCTGAGGCGCGCTCGCTGCTCACCGGCCGGGTGGTGGACGCCTACACCAACATCCTGACGGTCAAGCTGTTCGCCCGCGCCCGCGACGAGGACGCCTTCGTGCAGGAGGCGCTGGACGACCACACCGCCGCGTTCCGCGCGCAGACCCGGGGCATCACCGGGCTGATCGGAGCACTGGCCTGCATCAACGCGCTGCTGCTGACCGGCATGGGCGCCGTGTCGATCTGTCTGTGGTCCGAGGGACGCATCGCGGTCGGCGCCGTGGCAACGGCGCTGCCGTTCGCGTGGCAGGTCACCAACACGGCCGGCTGGGTCGCACGCAACGTCACCGCGATATTCGAGAACCTCGGCGTGATCCAGGACGGCATGCGCTCCATCGCCGTGCCGCAGCAGCATCCGGACCGGCCCGGCGCCGTGCCGCTCCGCGTCACCGAGGGCGCGATCCGCTTCGAGGGCGTGCGGTTCGGCTACGGCTCCGTCCGCGGCGTGCTGTCCGGCATCGACCTGGCAGTGGCGCCCGGCGAGCGCGTGGGCCTGGTCGGGCCTTCAGGGGCAGGCAAGAGCACGCTGGTGAACCTGCTGCTCGGCTTCTACGCGCCCGAGGCCGGCCGCATCCTGGTGGACGGCCAGGACATCGCCGGCGTGACCCAGGAGAGCCTGCGCGGGCATATCGCGGTGGTGACGCAGGACACGTCGCTGCTGCACCGCTCCGTGCGCGACAACATCCGCTACGGCCGGCCCGAGGCGACCGACGCCGAGGTGGAGGCCGCCGCCCGGCGCGCCCAGGCGCACGAGTTCATCCTGCAGCTGGAGGACTGGCAGGGCCGGACGGGCTACGACGCCCACGTGGGCGAGCGCGGCGTCAAGCTCTCCGGCGGCCAGCGCCAGCGCGTCGCCATCGCCCGCGTCGTGCTGAAGGACGCGCCGATCCTGGTGCTGGACGAGGCGACCAGCGCGCTCGACAGTGAGGTGGAGGCGGCGATCCAGGACCAGCTCGACCAACTCATGCAGGGCCGCACCGTGATCGCCATCGCGCATCGCCTGTCCACCATCGCGCGCATGGACCGCCTGCTGGTGATGGAGGCCGGCCGCATCGTCGAGAGCGGCACCCATGCGGCGCTGCTGGCCCGGGGCGGCGCCTATGCCCGGCTGTGGCAGCGCCAGTCCGGCGGGTTCAACGAGATGGCGGAGAGCTCGCGTGGACTTTGAAGCATGAACATGCACCCGACAGACAATCCCACTCTCCACGCTGACGTGGCGCCCCGCCCCATGCGCGTCGCCGTCGCGGGCGTGGGCATCATCGCCCGCGTCCATCTCGCCAACCTGGCGACGCTGGAGGGGGTCGAGGTCTCCGGCGTTGCTGACCTCGACGAGGCCCGC
>JBBSIT010000176.1:0-7527 GCA_038231995.1 Acetobacterales bacterium
CGCCGGGCCGAGTTGCGGCAGGGCGCGGCGCCTGCGCGGACCGCGGAACGCCTGCACCGGGTGGAGACGGCATGACCGAGCCCGCGCTCGTCGAGTGGCTCGGGTTGCGCGATCGCGTCTGCGTCGTGACCGGCGCCGGGGGCGGGATCGGCCGCGCCATCGCGCTCAACCTCGCGCGGGCTGGCGGACGGCTGGCGCTGCTCGACCGTGACGAAGCGGGGGCGGCCGAGACGCTGCGGCAGGTGCGGGAGACCGGTTCCGACGCGGCCGCGATCGCGTGCGACGTGTCGGACCCTGCCAGCGTGTCGAGGGCCGCGGAGGCGGTCCGCCAGGCGCTGGGGCCTTGCGGCGTGCTGGTGAACAACGCGGGGCTGCTGCGGCCCGGCCCGCTCGCCACGCTCCCCCTCGCCGAGTGGAACATGCTGCTGTCGGTGAACCTGACCGGCTACTTCCGCTGCTCGCAGGTGTTCGGCGCGCAGATGCGGGAGGGCGGCGCCGGAGCCCTCGTGCATATCGCGTCGATCGCCGGGAGCCACGCCACCGGGTCCAGCGGCACCTACAGCGTGGCCAAGGCCGGCATCGTCATGCTGTCGCGCCAGCTCGCGACCGAGTGGGGCGACGCCGGCATCCGCAGCAATGTCGTCAGCCCCGGCCTGATCCTGACGCCCATGACCCAGGCCTTGTACGACGACGCCGACATTGCCCGGCGGCGCAGCGCCGTCATTCCGGCCGGCCGGATCGGGCGCCCGGAGGACATCGCCGAGGCGGTCCTGTTCCTGGCGAGCGCGTGCTCGGCCTACATCACGGGCGACGAGATCACCGTGGATGGCGGCTTCACCCGCAGCATCATGGGGCTGATCCCGCGGCCGGGTTACGAGCGGCCTGCGTCATAATGCGCTTGCGAACGGTATGCTTGCTGCTATTCTGCGCGGAATGGGTCCGCTGCGGGCGATGTTCGCAAGCCGAGATCCGGGTCTGGGGGCAATGCCGGGCCGCATAATCCGGGAGGGTCATACGTGGTTTCGAGGCGCGGTCTCACGGGCATTGCGTTGGCGCTGGCTCTGGCGTCCTGGGGCGGCTCAGCCATGGCGCAGGACACCATCAAGATCGGTGCCGTCAACCCGTATTCCGGCCCCATGGCCCTCTATGGCGACGAGCTGACCCGGGGCTTCGAGCTCGCGGTCGATCGCGTCAATGTCGCCGGCGGCGTGCTCGGCAAGAAGGTCCAGATCGTGCGCGGCAGCGCCACGACGCCCCAGGAGGGGATCGCCGCCGTCGAGCAGCTCGTCGGGCGCGACAAGGTCGATCTCCTGATCGGCACCTACGTCACCGCGATCTCGAACGCCGCCAGCGAGGCCGCCCTCAACAACGGCAAGCTCTACTGGGAGACGAACGCCCTCGCGCGGGACCTGACCGATCGCGGGCTGCCGAACTACGCCCGGTCCGGTCCGGACGGCGATTCGTTCGCCCAGCGCTCGGTCGAGGGGACGATCAAGCTGGTGGCGGAGAAGCTGGGCAAGGCGCCCAAGGATCTGAAGGTCTGGATCGAGCACGAGGACTCGGCCTACGGCACCTCCATCGCCAAGGAGCAGGAGCGGCTGCTCAAGGCGGCGGGCGTCCAGCAGATCGGGATCGGCAATCACAGCGCGCGCGCCGTGGACCTGTCCGATTCGATCCTGCGGGCCAAGAACTTCGCCCCCGACCTCTGGCTCAGCACGGCCTACGTGGTGGATCACAACCTGCTGCTGCGCACCGCGCGCGAGCAATCCTTCAAGCCCGGCGCCATGATGCTCGTGGGCACGGGCGACACGTTCGAGACGCTGGATGCGGTCGGCAAGGACTACCTCGACGGCGTGCTGCTCGTCTCGTACCCGCGCGCCGACGTGGGCGAGAGCTACGCGCCCGGCGCCCATGCGTTCCTGGAGGCCTACCGGGCGAAATACGCGCGCGATCCGATCGCGCCGCAGTCGATGAGCGCCTTCGTGGGCATGAGGGTGCTGCTCGAAGCCATCAGCGTCGCCGGGTCGACGGATTATGAGAAGGTCATCGCGGCGGCGGCCAAGATGGACAAGCCGTTCGGCTCCTACGAGACCGGCTACGGGCTGAAGTTCGACAAGACGATGCAGAACGTGCGGGCGCTGCCGCTCATCGCGCAGTGGCAGGACGGCAAGGTCATCGCCGTGTATCCGGCCGAGGCGGTCGCACCCGGCATCCAGTTGATCAGCCTCTCCCGCAAGTAAGCCGCAGCTTTGCAGCCGTATCCGCGCGGGTAGCCGGCTCCGGCATGGCGGATCTCCTCAATATCCTGGCGGTCGGCGTCCTGATCGGCGGCATCTACGCGTTGGTCAGCGTCGGCCTCAACCTGATCTTCGGCGTCATCCGGGTCGTGAACTTCGCCCAGGGCGAGTTCGTGATGCTGGGGATGTACGGCACCTTCGCGGCGTATGCGTTCCTCAACCTCGACCCCTATCTGGCGATCGTCCTCGTCGTGCCGGCGCTGTTCGTCCTCGGCGCGTTGGTGCAGCGCCTACTCCTGGCGCCGCTGCGGGCCGAGCCGTCCATGCAGATCTTCGCGACGTTCGGACTGCTTCTCCTGGGTGCTCGCGGTCACCCGCGGCACGGCCTACAGCGTGGCGACGCCGGTCGCCCAGATCACCCTCGCGGTCGGTCCCGTGCAGATCGGGCTCGTGCGGCTGATCGTGCTCGCGGCGGCCACGGTCGTCGCACTGGCGCTCGGGGCCTTCCTGCAGCGGACGATGCTGGGCAAGGCGATCCGCGCCGTAGCACAAGACCACCGGGCCGCCACCCTGATGGGCGTCAACGTCGAGCGGGTCTATATGGTGAGCTTCGGGATCGGCACGGCGCTCGCGGGCCTGGCCGGCTGCCTGCTGACGCCGCTCTACACGATGTCGCCGCAGATCGGCACGAACTTCATCCTGCCCGCCTTCGCGGTCGTCGTCCTCGGCGGCCTGGGCAGCGTGCTCGGCGCGTATGTCGGCGGCTTCATCGTGGGAATGACGGAGGCGCTCGCCGGCTACTATCTCGACCCGGCGCTCAAGCATGCCGTGTTGTTCGCCGTCTTCATCGTCGTGCTCGTCGTCCGGCCGTCGGGCCTGTTCGGGCAGGTCGGGGCCGAGGAGGTGGGGCTTCGTGGGCAAGCCTAGCAGCGCCGCCGCGCCGCTCGCGGCTGCCGAAGCCAGGCCGGGCCGGGACGGACAGGGGCAAGTCCCGGCCGGACGCACCGCCGCGCGGACGCCCGAGGTGGGGACCTTCGCGCGCGAGCTGCCGCTCATGGCGCTCGTGCTCGCGCTGCTCGCCGGGCTCATCTTCGCTGCGTCGGGCGATACGTTCACGCTCAACATCCTGTCCACGGCCTTCCTGTTCGCCGGCCTCGCCAGCGCCTGGAACCTCATCGGCGGCTTCGGCGGGCAGTTCTCGCTCGGCCACAGCGTTTTCTTCGCGGTGGGCGCCTACACGACCGCGAACCTCTATCTGCGCGCGGGCGTCTCGCCGTGGTTTGGCCTGATCCCGGGCGCCGCCCTGGCCGCCCTGGTCGCCGCCCTCGTGTCCTGGCCGGTGTTCCGGCTGCGCGGGCCGTTCTTCGCCATCGCCACGATGGCGCTGACCGAGGTGGCGCTGGCGCTCGGCAACTACTTCGAGTCCGTAACGGGCGGCACGCGCGGCCTGTCCATTCCGTTCCGCCTCGGCTTCGCCAACATGATCTTCCGGGACCGGCTGTCCTACGCGGTCCTCGTGTACGGCTTCGCCGCGCTCTGCCTGCTGGTGGTGCTCGCCGTGGTGCGGTCCCGCCTCGGCTACTACCTGCAGGCCGTGCGGGACAACGAGCAGGCCGCGCGGGCTGCCGGCATCGACGTCACCCGCACGAAACTGGCGGGAATGGCGATCAGCGCCGCCCTGACTGGCGTCGGCGGCGGGTTGTTCCTCATGTCGGTCCGCACGGCCGACCCGGCGTCGCTGCTGTCGCTGTTCGAATTCGGCGTGAAGTTCGCGCTCATCGCGCTGATCGGCGGACTCGGGACCGTGTACGGCCCGCTCCTCGGCGCCCTGCTCATCGTGCCGCTGGAGAACTGGCTGCGGGCCGAGTTCGGCGGCCTCGCCCCGGGCGCCAACGTCATCGTCCTGAGCCTGATCCTCATCCTGGCCTCGCTGTTCCTCAAGCGCGGCATCGTCGGCGCCCTGCAATCCGCTGCGGACCGGCTCCGCCGGGGCTGGCCGTGAGCGGCGCGCTCTCGGTGCAGGGCGTCTCCAAGCGCTTCGGCGGGCTGCTCGCCGTGGATGACGTCAGCTTCGACGTCCAACCCGGCGAGCTCGTCAGCATCATCGGGCCGAACGGCGCGGGCAAGACGACCCTGTTCAACCTCCTGACCGGCCAGCTCGCCCCCAGCGCCGGCCGCGTGCTGCTGGACGGGCGGGACGTGAGCGGCCTGTCGCCGAACCGCCGGGCGGAGATCGGGTTCGGGCGGACGTTCCAGATCTCGCAGACGCTGACCTCGCTGACGACGCTGGAGAACGCCATGGTGGGGGCGTTCCTGCACCACCGCCGCATCCCGGACGCGGCGAGGCGCGCCTTCGCCATGCTGGAGCTTGTCGGGCTCGGCCACCGGGCCGGGGTCCGCGCGGGCGTGCTGACCCTGAGTGAACGTAAGCGCCTCGAGGTCGCGCGCGCGCTGGCGCTCGACCCCAAGATCGTCCTGCTGGACGAGGTGATGGCCGGCCTCAACCCGACGGAGATCCACGAGGTCGTCGAGCTTGTCCAGCGTCTGAACCGGGAGGGCCACACCTTCCTGGTCATCGAGCACAACCTCAAGGTCGTGCGCCAGTTCTCCCACCGGGTGATCGTGCTGGAGCGCGGCGGGAAGCTGGCCGAGGGCACGGCCGAGGACGTGCTCAGCAATCCGCGCGTCGTCGAGGCCTATGTCGGGAAGGGGCGCCGGCCATGACGGGACCGTGCCGCGCCGGGACGCTGCTCGCGGCCGAGGCGGTCACGGCCGGCTACGGCGACGCCACGGTGCTGTGGGACGTATCGGTGGAGGTGAGGACCGGCGAGATCGTCGCCATCGTGGGGGCGAACGGCGCCGGCAAGTCCACCCTGCTGTCCACCATCACGGGGCTGATCCGGGCGCGCTCCGGCCGGATCGCGTTCCGCGGCGCCGACATCACGCGCCGCCCGGCGCACCGCCTGCCCGGCGACGGCCTGGCCCTCGTGCCGGAAGGCGGCCGCCTGTTCCCGTTCATGAGCGTCGAGGAGAACCTGCAGCTCGGCGCCTTCTCGCCCGCCTCCCGTTCCAAGCTCGCGAGCCGGCTCGACGAGGTGATGGGCCTCTTTCCCGTGCTGCGGGAGCGCCGGGACCAGATGGCCGGCAAGCTGTCGGGCGGCGAGCGGCAGATGTGCGCCATCGCGCGCGCGCTCATGAGTCACCCGGCGTTGCTGCTGCTCGACGAGCCGTCGGTCGGCCTGTCGCCGCTCATGGTGGAGCGCGTGTTCGAGATCGTCGAGCGGCTGGCGCGGCAGCAGGGGCTCACGATCGTGCTCGTGGAGCAGAACGTGACGGAGGCGCTGGAGATCAGCGACCGCGCCTATGTGCTCGACCACGGCCGTATCGCCCGCAGCGGGCCAGCCGCCGCCCTGCGCGACGATCGCGAGATCCGCGAGACCTACATGGGCCTCTGAGGCAGTGGGGAGCGGGATGGCTGAACGAGAAACCGGCCGGGGCGGCAGCCGCGGATACCTGCACCGGGCGGCCCGTAGGGACGCTATAGAAACACGCCGGGCAACGCACCCGGCCAAGGGGGAGGAACAAGGCATGGTCGAAGAGAGCAATCGGTCGGCGTTCGGCGCCGGGTTGGCCCGGCGCACCGCGTTGGCAGGCATGGGCGCGCTCGCTATAGCGCGGCCCTTCGGCGCCCGCGCGCAGGGCAAGGCCCCGCTCAAGCTCGGCGTGATGAACGACATGTCGGCCATCATGGCGGACTATTCCGGCCTCGGGACCGTCGCATCCGTCACCATGGCGGTCGAGGATTTCGGGGGGACGGTCCTGGGCCGGCCGATCGAGGTGCTGCGCGGCGACCATCAGAACAAGCCGGACATCGGCGCCGGCATCGCCCGCCGGTGGTATGACGACGGCGTGACCGCCATCTTCGATGTTGGCACGACGTCGGTCGCGCTGGGCGTGCAGACCCTGGCGCGGCAGAAGGACCGGGTGGTCATCTTCACCAGCTCGGCCAGCTCGGACCTCACCGGCAGCGTGTGCTCGCCCAATGGCATCCACTGGGTGTTCAACAACTACTCGCAGGCGCTCGGCCCCGTGGAGTTCCTCAGCGAGCGCGGCGTCAAGACCTGGTACTTCCTCACGATCGACTACACCTACGGCCACAACGTGCAGCGCGACACCACCGCCATGATCGAGGCGCGGGGCGGCCGGGTGATCGGCTCGATGCTGCATGGCTTCGAATCGACGGACTACTCGAACTCGCTCCTGGCGGCGCAGAGCTCCAAGGCGGACGCGATCGCGCTCGCGACCACGACCGCCCACGCGGCCAGCATCATCAAGCAGGCCGACGAGTTCGGCATCTGCGCCAGGGGGCAGCAGATCGCCCCGCTCAGCCTGACCTTGCTGGACGTGAAGGCGATCGGCCTCGCGGCGGGACAGGGCCTGATCGAGACCGCGCCGTACTACTGGGACCAGAACGACGCGACCCGCGCCTTCGCGGAGCGCTACCGCAAGTGCACCGGCAAGATGCCGAACATGGCGCAGGCCGGCACCTACGGGGCCGTGATCCACTACCTCAATGCCGTGCGGGACACGGGCACGGACGCGGCGCAGCCCGTGCTGGCGAAGATGAAGGCGACGCCCATCAACGGCTTCATGACGCATGACGGCAAATTCCGTGCCGATGGCCGCGTGATCCGGGACATGTACATCCTGCAGGTCAAGACCCCGGCGGAGTCGAAGGGGGAATGGGATTTGCAGAAGGTCGTCGGCACCATCCCCGGACCCGAGGCTTTCCAGGCCGCCGACCCGGCGGTCTGTCCCTTGGTCAAGGCCTGAGCGGAAAGGAGAGCCCTATGCCGCACGCCGAACATTGCGACGCCGTGGTCGTCGGCGCCGGGTTCGCCGGCCTCTACATGCTCCATCGCCTGCGAAGGGTGGGCCTGTCCGCGCGCGGGTTCGAGGCGGGGAGCAACGTGGGCGGCACCTGGTACTGGAACCGCTACCCCGGCGCACGCTGCGACGTGGAGAGCATGCAGTACTCCTACTCGTTCGACGAGGAGCTGCAACAGGAATGGCGGTGGACCGAGCTGTTCGCCAGCCAGCCGGAAATCCTGCGCTACGCGGGCCACGTCGCGGACCGCTTCGACCTGCGGCGCGACATCCAGTTCGACACCCCGTATTGCCTCATCCAGGAATGCTCCCGAGCCGCGGCCCGATTGCCTCACCAGAATGCTCCCGTAGCACCATTGCGGCGTCCGGCGCCAACACGCTCTGACGCTCGCCGTCGACGCGC
>JBBSIT010000177.1:0-7476 GCA_038231995.1 Acetobacterales bacterium
CGCCCTGCATGAGGACGTGTTGGACGAGATCCTGGAGGAGCGCGTGGCGAGTTCCCGGGGCCGGCAGGTCCCGCGCGGGGTCAAGCGCAAGATGAGCGGCTATCCCCTGCGCCCGCGCCCGCCACAGCCAATCACACGCATCGACTTCAGCGCCGCCGTCCGAATCGCAAAGTGAACAGTATTGGGGCTAATGGCCAACTTCCAGGTCGGCCGCACCGCGGTGCGGGAGGCGCTGTTCACATTGCAGCGCCGCGGCCTGGTGGCGATGCAGAGCGGAGAGCGGGCCAACGTCACGCTGCCCACCTCGCGCGCCGTGGTGGGCGAACTGGCGACCGTCGTGCGCTTCCACCTGGCCAGCCGGGCCGGGGCCGCAGAATTCCCGGGCGCGCGCATGCTGTTCGAGACCGGACTGGTGCGGCTGGCCGCCGAGACGGCGACCGGGGCGGACATCGGCAGCCTCGAGGAAAAACTGGCGGCCAACCGCGCAGCGCTGGCCCGGCCAGAGGCATTCATCGATACCGATGTAGCCTTCCACCTGGGCGTCGCAGAGATCGGCCGCAACTCGATCTTCATCGCGCTGCACGAGGCGTTGTCGAAATGGCTGCGCGGCCAACGCGCCAGTTCGGCGACGGTCGCTGGATCGCCCGAGGCAGCCTATACCGCGCACTGCCGCATCTTCGAGGCCATTGCGGCGCACGATGCCGACCGCGCGGCGCACGAGATGCGGACCCACCTGGACCAGGTGGCGGACTATGTCCGCCAGGCCGGGGGAGCAGCGTGAGCGGCTACATCTTCCAGTTCGGCGCCGTCTGGGCCAACCTGCCGCTGCTGCTGATCGGCGCGGTCCATACGGTCCTGTTCTCAGCCGCCGCGCTGGTCGTGGGCCTGACGGTGGGGATCGGCCTGGCGCTGATGCGCGGCGCACGCGGCGCGACGCCGCGCCTGCTGGCGGGCGCGTACGTGGAATTCATCCGCAACACGCCCCTGCTGATACAGTTATTCATCGTGTTCTTCGGCCTGCCCAGCGCCGGCATCCGGCTGAACCCGGACCAGGCCGCGGCGCTGGCATTGGTGCTGAACTTCAGCGCGTACTCCGCCGAGATCGTCCGCGCGGGGGTCGAGGCGGTACCGCGCGGGCAGATCGAGGCCGCAGACGCGCTGGGCATGACCCGCTGGGAGGTGCTGCGCCACGTGGTGCTGCTGCCGGCGATCGAGCAGGTGTACCCAGCCCTGGTCAGCCAACTGACCCTGTTGATGCTGGGCTCCGCCGTGGTGTCGGCGATCGGCGCGGACGAACTGACCTCGGCGGCGAACTACATCCAGTCGCAAACCTTCCGCAGCTTCGAGGTGTACCTGGTCACCACCGCCATCTATATCGGGCTGACTGTGCTGTTCCGCGCCGGGCTTGGGCAGGTGGCGCGGCTGGCCTTCCCGCGCCGCCGGACGCTGGGCCTGTCCTTCGTGACGCGCTGATCCCGTGCGGGATTTCTCCCCCTTCGACGTGGTGCTGCTGCTGCAGGCGGCGCGCTGGACGGTGCTGCTGTCCACCATCGCCTTCGTCGGCGGGGGATTGCTTGGCGCGGTGATGACATGGATGCGGATTTCCCGTAGCTCGGCGCTGCGCCACTTCGCACGCGGCTACATCCTGCTGCTGCAAGGCACGCCGCTGCTGATGCAGATCTTCCTGGCCTATTTCGGCCTGGCGCTGGCTGGGTTCGACATCTCGGCCGTGGTGGCCGCCGGGATCGCCTTCACCGCTTATGCCAGCGCCTTCCTGGCGGAGATCTGGCGCGGCTCGATCGAGGCGATCCCGAGGCCGCAATGGGAGGGCTCGGTCTCGCTCGGCATGACCCGGTTCGAGCAGATGCGCTACGTGATCGTGCCCCAGGCCCTGCGGCTCGCCTTGCCGCCCACGGTTGGTTTCCTGGTGCAGATCGTAAAGAACACCTCGCTGGCGGCCATCATCGGCTTCACGGACCTGGCCCGGGCGGGGCAGCTGATCAACAACGTCACCCTTATGCCCTTCCCGGTGTTCGGCACCGTTGCGGCCATCTACTTCGTGCTGTGTTTCCCCCTGTCGCTCGCCAGCCGCGCGCTGGAACGGAGGCTCCATGCCGGTCGTCAGCGTCCAGCACGCGTCTAAGAGCTACGGCCCGCTTCGCGTGCTGGACGACGTGTCATTCGACGTCTATCGCGGGCAGGTCGTGGTGCTGATCGGGCGTAGCGGGTCGGGCAAGAGCACCATGCTGCGCTGCCTGAACGGGTTGGAGGGGATCGACGCCGGCACTGTCACGATCGACGGCGTCGCGGTGCACGCGAAGGGGACTGACCTCCGCCGGCTGCGCCAGGAGGTCGGCATCGTCTTCCAGCACTACAATTTGTTCCCGCACCTGACGGTCGAGCAGAACGTGATGCTGGGGCTGACGGTGGTGAAGCGCATGAAGCGGGCGGACGCACAGGCGGTCGCGGCCACGACGCTGAGCCAGGTGGGCCTGGCCGACAAGCGCGCCGCCTTCCCCGAGCAGCTGAGCGGCGGACAGCAGCAGCGCGTCGCCATCGCGCGGTCGCTGGCCATGCAGCCCAAGGTGATGCTGTTCGATGAGGTCACCTCCGCACTCGACCCCGAGCTGAAGGATGAGGTCCTGAACGTGGTCGAGGCGCTGGCGGCCTCGGGGATGACCATGGTGCTGGTCACGCACGAGATGGCGTTCGCCCGCCATGTCGCGGACAGCGTCATTTTCATGCACGCCGGCCGGATCCACGAGACGGGGCCGCCGGCGCGCATATTCGGCGAGCCCAGCACGCCGGAGCTGCGTCAGTTCATAACGCCGAGAACGAACTAGGGGAGAACAACGATGAGCAAGGGTTGGAGCAGGCGTACGGCGCTGGCGTTCGGGACGTTGGCGTTCGCGGCGGTATTGACGACGGTAATGGCGACTGGCGCGCAGGCCCAGGCGCCGGCGTCCGGCCTGGACGCGATCCTGAAGCGCGGCAAAGTGCTGGTGGCGATCGACATGGGCTCGCCGCCTTACGCCATGACCGACACGCAGATGAAGCCGCAGGGTGCCGACGTGGAGGCGGCGGAGCTGCTGGCCAAGGACCTGGGCGTGCCGCTGGAGATCGTGCCCACCACTGGCCAGGGCCGCGTGCCCGTGCTGCTGAGCGGCAAGGCCGATTTCGTCATGGCGACCTTCAGCATCACCACGGATCGGGCCAAGAGCGTGGCGTTCTCGAACCCCTACGGGATCATCCGCTCCGTGGTGTTCGGCGCCAAGAACGCCGAGATCAAGACGGGCGCGGACATGAAGGGCAAGCGCATCGGTGTCACGCGCGGCACCACGCAGGAGGGCGCGCTGGCGGAGACGGCGCCCCAGGGCACCAACGTCACCCGGTTCGATGACGACGCGACCGCCATCTCCGCCCTGGCCAGCGGCCAGGTGGACGCGCTGGCCACCGCGGACAACCGCGGCTTCGTGCTGAACCAGCGCTTCCCCGACCGGTTCGAGGTAAAGTACGAGCTGGGTATCTTCTACTACGCCGTCGGTATGCGCCGGGGAGACCCGGACCTGCAGCACTGGGTCGATACCTGGGTGTTCGTGAACATGCACAACGGCACGCTGGGCCGGATCTTCAGCAAGTGGCTCAAGTCGGACCTGCCCACCTTGCCGACGATGTAGCCATGCGGCCCGAGGTGGCATTTCGGCGCGAGGACCGGCTGGGCGAGTCGCCCGTCTGGTCCGTGCGCGAGGGCGCGCTGTGGTGGGTGGACATCCACCGCCCCGCGATCCTGCGCGCGGCGTTGCCAGGACCGGATGCAGTGGCCGAATGGGAGCTGACGGGCAATGTCGGCTCCATCGGACTGCGCCGGGGCGGCGGCGTAGTGGCCGCGCTCCGCACCGGGTTCGCTCTGCTGGACGGGGATGGCGGGGTGCAGCACCTGGCGCAGCCGATCGCGGATCAGGCCGATCTGCGCTTCAACGACGGGCGCGTGGACCGGCGCGGCCGGTTCTGGGCCGGCACGGTGCAGGAACGGCGCGTGCCGGGTCTGGCCGGGCTGTACCGGCTGTACCCCGACGGGTCCTGCCGGCAGATGGTGTCCGGCATCACCGTGTCGAACGGCCTAGCCTGGAGTCCGGACGACCGGACGATGTACCTCGCCTGCTCGCACGAGCGGACGGTGTACGCCTACGAGTACGATTTGGATGCCGGCGCGCTGGGATCCCGGCGCGTCTTCACCCGCTTCGGGAGCACGGATGGCGTGCCGGACGGCGCCACGGTGGACAGCCTGGGCTGCTATTGGATCGCGCATTTCGACGGCGGGAAGCTGACCCGGTTCAATCCACGGGGCGAAGTGGACCAGGTGGTGCCTATGCCCGTGCCGCGCCCCACCAGCTGCGCCTTCGGTGGCCCGGGGCTGGACACGCTTTACGTGACTTCGGCGCGGTTCAACCTGGACCCGGCGGCGCTGGACGCTGCGCCGCTCAGCGGCAGCGTGTTCGCCCTGCGGCCCGGCGTCGCCGGGCTGGCGGAACCGGAATTCGGGAGGTAGCGGCGATGGACAGCGAAGGGGAGACCGTCCTGGTGCCGGAGGCCGCGCTGAAGCAGTTCTGCGCCGCCTGCCTGGAAGCCGTGGGCGTGCCCGGCCCGGATGCCCAAGCCGCCACCGGCAACTTGGTGGAGGCCGACCTGCGCGGCGTAGAGCCACGGCGTGGTGCGCCTGCCCATCTATGTGCAGCGCCTGGCCGCAAGGGCCATGAACCCGCGTCCGGACATCCGCGTAGTGCGGGAGACCGCGACATCCTTGGTCGTGGATGGCGACAACGGCATGGGCCAGATCGTCGGCATGGCGGCGATGCGCCTCGCCATCGAGAAAGCGCGGCAGGGCAGCGTGTGCGTGTTCGCCGCGGTTCGCAACAGCAACCACTACGGCGCCGCCGCCTACTACGCCGAGATGGCGGTGCCGCACGGGATGATCGGTTTCAGCTACACCATCGGCGGCCTCAACCACATGGTACCCTGGGGCGGGGCGGAGGCGATGCTGGGCAACAACCTCTTCGCCGTGGCGCTGCCGGCGGGCGAGGAGGGGCCGGTGGTGCTGGATATGGCGTGCAGCGTGGCCGCCCGCGGCAAGATCATCGTCGCCGTCAGGGAGGGCCGGCCCATCCCGGCCGACTGGGCGGTCGGCCCGGACGGGCAGCCCACCACCGACGCCGCCCGCGCCCTGGAGGGCTTCGTGCAGCCGGTGGGCGGGCCGAAGGGCTACGCGCTGACCCTAATGATCGGGCTGCTGAGCACGATGCTTTCCGGCGCTGGCTTCGGCACCGAGGTGACGCACATGTATGACGACATGGAGCGGCCGCAGAACATCGGCCACCTGATGGGCGTGCTGCCGGTGGACCTGTTCGAGGACCTCGCCACCTACCGAGCGCGCATGGACCAGGCAGTGCGGGAGATGCGCGGCGTGCGCCCGGCGCCCGGGGTCGATCGCGTGTTCCTGCCCGGTGAGCGGGAGCGGATCGCCATGGCGCACCGCCGGGTGCACGGCATCCCGATCGGGACCGGGGTGCTGGCGGAGCTGAACGAGCTGGGTGTGCGCTACGGCCAGCAACTGCGTCCGGCATGACCGATCCCATCGAGCGTATCCCGCTGGGCACGCGCGGCGTCCGGTTCAGCCGGCTGGGTTTCGGCTCGGCCCCGCTGGGCGGGCTGCTGCGGGCCACCAGCGCGGACGACGCGCGGGACGCGGTGGATGCGGCGTGGAAAGCCGGACTGCGCAGCTTCGATACCGCGCCGCAATACGGCGGCGGTCTGGCCGAGCAGCGGTTGGGCGCGGCCCTGGCCGGGCGGCTCCGTGCGGAGCTGACCGTGTCCAGCAAGGTCGGCAAATTGGTCGAGCTGCTGCAGGCGGGCGAAGCGGCGCCGGCCATCTTCGTCGGGGCGCCACCGCACCGCATCGCCTACGACTACTCGTACGACGGGACGATGCGTTCGCTGGAGGCCAGCCTGCGTCGCACCGGCCTGGACCGGTTCGATGTCCTGCTGATCCACGACATAAACCGGAAATATCATGGGGACGCGGTGTTCGCCCGGCTAGAGGAGGCGCTGGCCGGCGCCTGCCGCGCGCTGCGGACGCTGCGCGACCAGGGCGTGATCGACGCCTTCGGTCCGGCGGGGAACGAGCTCGACGTATCGCTCCGCTTCGTGCGGGAGGCGGACGTGGACTGCCTGATGCTGCCGGGCCGCTACACCCTGCTGGACCGCGCGGCGGAGGCGGAGCTGCTGCCGGAGTGTCGGACCCGCGGGGTGGGCGTGCTACTGGCCGCCCCGTTCGAATCCGGCATCCTGGCCACCGGCGCGGTGCCCGGCGCCACCTTCGCCTACGCGCCGGCGGACGCGGCGGTGCTGCGCCGCGTGGCTGCCATCGAGGCCGCCTGCCGCGACCAAGGAGTGGCGCTCGCGTCGGCCGCACTGCAATTTCCGCTGCGCCACCCTGCCGTCGCCAGCGTCGTCGCCGGCATGCGCAGCCGGGCGGAGGTGGCGGCCAACCTGGCGTTCATGCGCGCACCTATTGCGCCCGCGCTGTGGGACGCGCTGGACGCCTTGCATCGAGGGGAACGGACATGAAGCTGGTTGTCGGATCGGATCACGCTGGGTTCGGGCTGAAGGGCGCGGTGCTGGCGCATTTGGCTGCGCGCGATCATGGGATCGAGGACGTCGGCTCGTTCGATGAACGGCCGGTCGACTTCCCGGACATCGCTCAGATCGTCACCAGTCGCATTCTGTCGGGCCAGGCGGAGCGAGGGCTGCTGGTGTGCGGCACCGGCGTGGGCGCCTCGATCGCGGCCAATAAGGTCCCGGGCATACGCGCTGCCGTATGCCACGACGTGCACTCCGCCCACCAATCGGTGGAGCACGACGACGTCAACCTGATGTGCCTGGGCGCGCAGATCGTCGGACCCTGGCTCGCGGTCGATCTGGTGGACGCGTTCCTGGCGGCCACGTTCTTTACGGACGAGGACTGCCGTCGGCGGGTCGCGAAGCTGCACGCATTGGAGATGCAGCGCCGATCCTCCTGAAGGGCGCCCCGATAGACTACAGCTTCAAGCCGAGCGTGACGACAGGGGCGCTCTGGCTTTGGTGCACAAATCGGGTCCGGCGGGTTTTGGCAGTGCAGTGGTAGGGCGTATAGGGCCATCCCCTCGTTCTCCGGATGACTAATACCAAGTCTCTCTGACCACGACCCATGCGGATTTCGGCGCATCCAAGCAGGTCGGCGTCTCTGGGTAACTGGGGCAAAAGTCCGGGGTTGGATCCGATTTAGCCCGTCTTATTCACGAGACAGCCGCAAATTGCCGTTTTTCTGAATAATTCCAGTCGGATAGCAGAAACCGGCCTGTGGCAAATTTTGCCACAGGCGCGATCTTAGAAGGCCAGTCTTTCCAAACACTTGGTGGTTCGTTGCCGTTCCGGCGAGTA
>JBBSIT010000178.1:0-7442 GCA_038231995.1 Acetobacterales bacterium
AGCGGAGGTCAAGGAGGGCCGCAGGCCCGCGCGTGAGCGCCTTGTCCTTGACCGCAGTGAGCACGCCGGCACCCTCAAACAGATCAACGGAGGTCAGATCCATCGCTTGACACGCAACACGGTATCTACCGCGATCAGTTACGGCTGGTTGCTGGGGTAGCGCCAGGCTAAGCGTCATCGCGGTTGAACACGGCCGGCAGCAGGCCGGCTGGCGGGGCGGCGGAACACGTCGCCGAGGCTTGCAGCACGTTTCGTGTCCAGTCGCCGGCCGATCCGCTCACTGGCGAACGATAGCGGCCAGCAGATCGCCAGATAGACCAGGCACACCGTGCCGAACACTCGCACCGGCTCGAACGTCACGGTGTTGACCATGACGGCGGTGCGGGTGAGCTCGGTGATGCCGATGAGCGACGCCACCGACGTGCCTTTCACGATCTGCACCATGTAGCCCACCGTGGGCGCCAGCATGATGCGCAGCGCCTGCGGCAGCACCACGAGGCGCAGGGCCGGCACGTAGCGCAGGCCGAGCGCGCGGGCGCCGTCCCATTGCCCGCGCGGGACAGCCTCGATGCAGCCCCGCCAGATCTCGCCGAAGAACGCGGCGCTGTTCAGCGTGAACGTCAGCGCGGCGGCCAGCAGAGCGTCCGGCCTGAAACCCAGGAACGAGGTCCCGTAGTAGAACAGCAGGAGCTGGACCAGCAGCGGCGTGCCCTGGAACAGGGTGATGTACACGCCCATGGCCCAGCGGGCGAGCCGCGACGGCGAGACGCGCAGCGCCGCGACCAGCAGCCCCAGCGTGCCGCCGCCCAGGAACGCGATCAGCGACAGCAGGACGGTCCAGCGCACCGACAGCAGCAGGAATTGCAGCTCGTTCCAGCCGAAGTCCCGCAAGCTCACGCCGCTACGCCGCCCAGCGGAACAGCACGCGGCCCGTCGCGGAGAAGAAACCACGGAACAGCAGCACCATGGCCAGGTAGAGTCCGCCGGCGAGGATGAACACCTCGAAATTGCGGAACGTCTCCATCATGACGTTGTTGGACACGGCGGTGAGCTCCTCCGCCGCGATCGCCGACACCAGGCTCGACCCCAGGATCTGCAGCACGAACTGGCTTCCGAGCGCCGGGTAGATCGCGCGGATCGCGGGGGCGAGGACGACATGGCGGATGATGCGACCGCGCCGCAATCCCAGCGACAGCCCGGCCTCTACTTGACCGCGTGGCACCGATTCCAGCCCGGCGCGGATGATCTCGGCGGCGTAGGCGGCGAGATTGGCCGACAGCGCCACGATTGCGGCTTGATTGCTGTCCAGCCGCAACCCCGCCTTCGGCAGCGCGAAGAACACGATGTAGAGCTGCACCAGGAGCGGGGTGTTGCGGATCAGCTCGACGTAGCCTGTCACCAGCCATGCCACCGGCCGCGGCCCGAACACGCGGCCGATGGCGAGCAGCACGGCGAGCAGCAGCCCGATGCAGGTGGACGCCGCCGCGAACTCGAGCGTCAGCGCCGCGCCCTGCAGGACCGTGGGCATACGGGCCAGGATCGGCCCGAATTGGAACTCGTACAAGGCCGGGACCGGCCGCCGGCTCAGAACGTCGGCAGGTCTATGAGCGGCATCTTGCGCCACTTCATCGACAGCTCGTTCAGCGCTCCGTTGTTCTTGTTGAAGTAGATGAACGTGTTGAGCCAGTGCAGCAGGTCGGGGTTGCCGCGGCGGATACCGACGCCGAAATGGAAGGCGTGCAGCGCGAATTTCTGCTCGAACTCGTCGCCCGAGGCGCTCTTCTTCAGGTAGATATCGCCGTAGTCCCCGCCGCCCATCGCGTCCACCTGGCCGGATAGCATCGCCTGCGCGGTCGAGGGATAGTCGTCGAACCGCAGGATGCCGATGCCCGGCGTGGTCCGGGCCTGGTTGGTCAGCACGATGTCCTCCATGGCGCCCCGGGTCACGGCGACCTTGAGGCCGCTCAGGTCCTTGAACTCCTGTATGCTGCGCGACTTCGGCGCGATCAGCACCGAGGACTGGCCGGCATAGGGGATGCTGAAGGCGACCTGCTGCGCCCGCTCCGGGGTGATCGAGAAGATCGACACGACCATGTCGGCGCGGTTGGTCAGCAGCGCTGGGATGCGGCCCGGCGAGTTCACGGTCACGAACTCGACCGCCATGCCCAGCGACTTACCGATCAAACGGGCTAGGTCGATATCGTAGCCCTGCGGCTGCATCCCGTTGTCCAGTGAGGCGTAGGGCGGCGTCGTGGTATCGATCGCCACCGTGAGCTTGCCCTTCTTGATCAGCTCGTCCACGGTCTGTGCCCGCGCCTCCTGCCGGCCAGCCATGAGCGCCGCCCCGGCGGCGAGCAGCCCGAGCGCGCCGCGCGCCACGGTCCTTCGGCCCTCGTTGAACATGCTTTCACCCCCCGATCTGGCCGCCCTCCGGCGGCTCGTTGCGATTACATCATGTAGCCGGCGGTCCAGCCCCCATCGATCGTCAGGACATGGCCGTTCACGTAGCTGCTGTCCGGGTCGGCCAGGAACAGCGCGCCGGCCGCGATCTCCTCCACCTCGGCCGGTCGTCCGAGCGGAATGTGCGCGAGCAGGCGCTGCGCCGAGCTGCTGAACTGACCATCCTCGCCGTAGAACAGCTTGCGCGTGCCCTCGCTCAGCGTGGACCCCGGCGCGATGGCGTTCACCAGCACGCCGCGTGGGCCCAACTCCAGCGCCATCGACTTCGTCAGGTTCACCACGCCCGCCTTCGCCGCGACGAACGGGCTCTGCAGCCGCAGCGGCACCAGGCCGACGATCGAGGCTATGTTGATGACGCGCCCGCCGCCCGCCTCCAGCATCGGCCTGACCCCGGCCCGGCTGACCAGGAACATCCCCTGCAGGTCGATGCCGACGATGCGGTCCCACTCGTGGGTGGGAAAGGCGTCCACCGGGACCCGGTGCGCCATCGTGTTGACGCCGGCGTTGTTGACGAGGATGTCGAGCCGGCCGTAGCGCGCCAGCGTGGCCGATAGGGCGGCGTCGATCCCGGCCTCGTCGCGGACGTCCATGCGCACCGCGAGCGCGCCGGGCAGCCTGTCCGCCATGGCCTGCGCGCCGGCCTCGTCGATGTCGGCGACCACCACGTGTGCGCCCTGGGCGGCAAAGGCGCGCGCGATCGCGCCGCCGATGGCGCCCGCGGCACCGGTGACGAATGCCACCTTCCCAGCGAGATCGACCTTCACGAGGGCCGACGCGGGTCTAGGATGACGGGATGCCCGACGCATCCTCCCTGCTCGCGACGCCGATCGATCGCGCGGGCGGACCGCTCTACCGTCAGGCGGCAGCCTCGCTGCGGGCCGCGATCGGCTCGGGCCGCGTGCCCGTCGGGACGGCGCTGCCGGCGGAGGCGGAGCTGGCAGCCGGGTTCGGCGTCAGCCTGATCACCCTGCGTCAGGCACTGCGCGAGCTGGAGGCGGAGGGGCTGATCAGCAAGTCCGCCGGCCGCACCGCGGTCGTCGCCGCGAGCGAGCCGCGCTCCACCCGGGCGCTCAATAGCCTCGAGGACATCGTCGCCTCGACCCGCGACGCACAGTTGGAGATCCTCACCTACACGCCGCGCCCCTCGCCCGAGGCGGCGCGCGCGTTCGGCCTGGGCGCCGGCACGCGTTTCCCCTGCCTGCACGGACGCATGCTGGTGGCCGAGCGCCCGGTCAGCGAGATCTCGATCTTCTTCCCGCCCGCGATCGGCCGGCGGCTGCAGCGCGCGGATTTCGACGACGTCGTCGTGTTCCGCTCCGTCGAGCGCCGGCTCGGCATCCGGCTGTCGGGCGCGCGCATCACGGTGGCGGCCGAGCTCGCCGACGCGGCGCTCGCGCGGGTGCTCGGGATCGCGGAGGGCGCCGCGGTGCTGGCCAACACCATGCTCTACCGCGACGCGGACGGCGTGCCGGTCGAGCTGACGATCGCGCGGCACCGCGCCGACCTGTACCGGTTCAGCTACGAGCTGCGCGCCTGAGGTCCGTAGCGCGGCGATCACGGCCGCACCGCGCCGATAACGCCGCCCATCCGCACCATCGTGCCGGGCGCCGTGACGATCTGCCGCAGCCGACCGGCAGCGGGCGCCTCGATCTCGACCACGGCCTTGTCAGTCTCGATCTCGGCGACCAGCTCCCCGGCGGCGACGCGCGCGCCGTCCTCCCTCACCCAGCGGACCAGCTTGCCCCGATCGACGGTCAGGTCGCCGAATGGCATGGTGATCGGCTCGCCGTCGACGGGGACGGACTCGGGTGCGGCGGGCGTCAGGGGAGCGGGCGGGGCGGCCGCGGCGGGAGGTGCTACCGGTTGCACTCCGTCGGGCCGTCCGCGCCAGCGGCTCGGCGCGGGCGCCGTGCCGGCGAGCACCTGGCGCGCCACCGTGGCGATGCGCTCGGCGTTGACCAGCATCGCCCGCTCCAGCGCCGGGCCGAACGGGTGGCTGACCGGCTCGGTGTGCAGCCGCGCCACCGGCGCATCGAGCTCGTCGAACGCCAGCTCCATCATCGCCTGGCCCAGCTCGGCGCCGACGCCGAACGCGGACCAGCCCTCGTCCACCACCAGCAGGCGGTGCGTGCGCCGCACGCTGTCGGCCACGCTGTCCACGTCGAGCGGCATGATGGTACGCAGGTCGATCACCTCCGCCTCGATCCCCTCCCAGGCCAGCGTGTCCGCCGCCTCCAGCGCACGATGCACCATCTGCCCGGCGGCGGCGATGGTCAGGTCCCGCCCCGGCCGCGCGATCCGCGCCAGGCCGAACGGCACGAAGTGCTCGCCGTCCGGCACGGGGCCGCGGCTGGCGAACAGCGCCTTGGGCTCCATGATGATGACGGGGTCGCCGGCGCGCAGCGCGGTCTTCATCAGGCCCTTCGCGTCGGCCGGCGTCGAAGGCATGCAGACGATCAGCCCGGGGATGTGCCCCCAGACCGGGTGGTAGGTGCCGGAATGATGCGGCCCGGTACTCCGGACGGTGCCGGACGCGACGCGGATCACCATCGGCACCGACATCTGGCCGTTGCTCATGTAGCGCAGCTTGCTGGCCTGCAGCACGATCTGCCCGGCCGCCTCGAACAGGAAGTCGGCGAACATCAGGTCGGCGATCACGCGCACGCCGGTGGCGGACGCCCCCATCGCGGCGCCGGTGAAGCCCAGCTCGCTGATCGGCGTGTCCACCATCCGCTGCGGGCCGAACTCCGCCCACAGGCCCTTGGTGTGCGCGAAGCTGCCGGCGCGCTCGCCGGTGCCCTCGCCGTAATAGAGGATGTTGCGCTCGCGCCGCATCTCCTCGGCGATGCCGTCGCGCACCGCGTCGAGCCACCCGGTATCGGACGCCGGGCCGTCATTCGGACGGCCCGCGGCATCCAGCGCCTCCGGCGGGTTGATCGGGTCGGCATAGACGTGCCGCATGACCGTCGCCGGGTCGGGCTCGGGCGAGGCGCGGGCGAACTCGATGGAGTCCTGCACCCCTTGGTCGATCTGCTGCTCGATCTCCGCCAGCGTGCCGGGGCTGGCCACGGCGAACTCGTCCACCAGCCGCGCCCGGAAGGTGCTGACGGGGCAGCGTTTCGTCCACTCGTCCACCTCCGCCTGGTTCCGGTAGCTGCCGGTCACCGGGTCGCCCTCGTGGTGGCCGACGGTGCGGTAGGTCTTGGCCTCGATCAGCGTCGGCCCCTCGCCGGCCCGGGCGCGCGCGGCTGCCTGCTGCATGGCCTGCCACATCGCCACCACGTCGTTGCCGTCCACCGCCACGCCGGGGAGGCCGTAGGCGGCGGCGCGCGTCGCGATCTCGGGGTTCAGCGTCACGGACGCGAGCGGGGTCGCCGTCGCGTACAGGTTGTTCTCGCAGACGAACACGACGGGCGCGCGCATGACGCCGGCGAAGTTCAGCGCCTCGTGGAACGCGCCGTGGTTGGTGGCGCCGTCGCCGAAGAACGCCACCGCCACGCCGTCGGTGCCGCGGTGCTTCGCGCTCAGCGCGGCGCCTACCGCCTCGGGCAGGCCGGCGCCGACCAGGCCGTTCGTGCCGAACAGGCCGACCGAGCGGTCGTAGATGTGCATGGTGCCGCCGCGCCCGCCGACCGCGCCGTCGTGCCGGCCGTACAGCTCCGCCATCAGCGTCCTGGGCGACATGCCCTTGGCCAGCGCGTGGCCGTGGCCACGATGGGTGGAGGTGATCCAGTCGGTGCGGCGAAGATGCGCGCAGATGCCGACCGCCACTGCCTCCTGCCCGATATACAAGTGCAGGAAACCCGGCGTCTCGCCCTTGCGGCACGCCACCTGCGCCGCTGCCTCGAACCGGCGCAGCAGCGTCATCTGCTCGAACAGGCGCAGCAGCGCCTCGGAGTCCAGCCCCAGAGGCAGGGCCGGCCGGTGGGCACGCGCAGGTCCGGCGTCGGGCGTCGCGTCGTCCAGCATGGCGTTCCCTCGGCGCACCGCGTGACAGCGCGGCACCTATTATAATAGCTTCGATCCTAAGCCGCGGCGCCGGCGCGGCGCAAGCAGCGCGAGGAGGGAACGGGATGCGCGTCGACCTGGAGGGCCGTGTCGCCCTCGTCACCGGCGCCGCACGCGGCATCGGCCGCGTCATCGCGGACCTCCTGGCCGAGAATGGCGCGCGCGTCGTCTATACCGACCGCGACGCCTGCGCCGCGCCCGACGGGCATCTGGCGCTCCGCCTCGACGTGACGCGACCCGCCGAGATCGACTCCGCTGTGGCTGCCGTGCTGCAGCGCTTCGGCCGGCTCGACATCCTCATCAACAACGCCGGCATCGGCTTGGCGGAGCGCGCCGGCATCGGCCAGGCTTCGTCCGAGGCCTGGGACCAGGTGCTGGGCGTTAACTTGACCGGCGTGTTCCGCATGGGTCGCGCCGCCGCCGCGCCGATGATCGCGCAGCGCTCGGGCCGCATCGTCAACATCGCCTCGGTGGTAGGCCTGGTCGCGCTGCGCCAGCAGGGCGCCTATGCCGCCGCCAAGGCGGGCGTGGTGAACCTGACACGCTCGATGGCGCTTGAGCTCGCCGGTCACGACATCCTGGTGAACGCGGTGGCCCCGGGCTCGACCGAAACCGAGGTATGGCGAGACTGGGCCCGCGACCCCGGGATTGACGAGCGTGGCCTGTATGCCCGCCTGCTGTCGCACATCCCGCTTGGCCGCCCCGCCCAGCCGCGCGAGATCGGCAACGCGGTGCTGTTCCTGGTGGCGCCCGAGAGCAGCTACGTCACCGGCCATGTGCTGACGGTGGATGGCGGCTGGACGGCCGGCTACGCACGGGATTTCTAGCATCGTAGCGGGGCTTCAAGCGGCTGCATCTCAGAATTTGAAGTTGGGATTGCGCCTTTCTGGATACTGCTGGCGATATCGGCAAGCGCAGGCCGGCTATGCCCAGTAGGGGCCACCGCACGACTTGTTCGAAACCGTATACTAATA
>JBBSIT010000179.1:0-7381 GCA_038231995.1 Acetobacterales bacterium
CCGCCTCGTCGATCAGGCCGCCGCGCGCCGTGTTGACCACGAACGCCCCCCGCGGCATCAACGCCACTTCCGCCGCCCCGATCAGCCCTCGCGTGGACGGCAGCAGCGGCAGGTGCAGCGACAGCGCGTCCGATCCCGCCAGCAACTCGGCCAGCGACCCGGCGCGCAGGACTCCCGGGACATCGGGGGCCGCCGGGTAGAAGGCGGCGTCCGGAGCGATCGGGTCGAACGCCGATACGCGCATGCCGAACGCGGCGGCGAGCCGTGCCACCGCCTGCCCGATCGCGCCGAGCCCCAGCAAGCCCAGGCGCAACCCGGCGACGTCGCGCACCGCGGTCCCCGCCTCGCGCCACCCGCCGGCCGCCACGGAGGCGGACAGGCCGTGCAGGTCCTTTGCCAGGGCCAGCACCATGGCCATCGTGTGCTCGGCGACCGCCGCCGTGTTCGACCCCGGCGCGCGGGTGACGACGATGCCGCGCCGGGCCGCCGCCGCCAGGTCCACGTCGTCCACCCCGACCCCGTGGCGCGCCACCACCCGCAATCCCGGCGCCGCCTGCATGACGGCGTCCGTGACGGGCCCCTGGCGGGACAGGATGGCCGCGGGGCGCACCTCGGCCGCCAGCGCCTCCACCGCCGCCGCGGACGGGAAGGGCGGCATGTAGTGCAGCCGCAGCCCGGCGCCCTCCAGCAGCGCGACGGCCTCCGGCGCCAGCCGCGGCGCGGTCATGATCACGTCCATCGAGGGCATCCTAATCCAGCTCGTCGCGCCGCTCGCGCTCGTAGTGCCGGGAGTATTTCTCGGTCACGAGGTCCGTCTTGACCACGATGGCGATGTCCGTGGTGTTGAACTGCCGGTCGATCACCGCGCCGTCGCCCACGAAGGCGCCGAGGCGCAGGTAGCCCTTGATCAGCGGCGGCAGCGCTGCTTGCGCCCGCCGCGCATCGACGCTGGCCGGGTCCAGCCGGCGCATGTCGACGTAGCGGTCCGGCAGGGCGCGCGGGCGCAGCTCGGGCGGGGCCAAATGCCGGTCGTAGAGGAAGGTCAGCTCGGTCGCGAGCGCGTCCGGGTTCGTGCCGGCGAGGCTCGCGCAGCCGAACATCAGCTCGATCCGGTGGCGGAACACATACGCCGCGATGCCGCGCCACAGGAGCTGCATGACGGCCCGGCCGCGGTAGCGCGCATCGACGCAGGATCGCCCGAGCTCCAGCACCCGTCCCGGGAACGCCTCGATGGCGCTGATGTCATACTCGTCGGCCGAGTAGAACTGCCCGACCGCCGCCGCCGCGTCCGCCTGGATCAGCCGATAGGTCCCGACGATCCTCGCCGGTCCCGGCCTGATCGCGTGGTCCAGCACCAGCAGGTGGTCCGCAACGCTGTCATACGCGTCCCGGTCGCGCTGCTCCGCCACGGCCGCCGGGTCCGGAAGCGCGCCCATCTCCTCGTAGAACACGCGGTAGCGAAGCGCCTGCGCCGCGTCGATCTCCGCCGCCGTCAGGGCGATGCGCACGCCCAGGTTCCCCGCGCGCAGCTCGCCGAAGCCTGGCTCCTCCGCCGTGGCCGCGAGCTGCGCCGTCAACGAGCCGCCCCCGGCCGCCCCGCGCGCGCGTCCGCTGTATCGCCCGCGCGGACATCCGCGACATCGCCCGCGCGGACATCCGCGACATCGCCCTCGCGGCCGGTCTGGTCCGGCCGGCGAGGGCGGGCGTCGGGCTTGGCGTCGATCCGCTTCCCGAACAGCTCCAGCCGGTGCGACACGAGGGAGAACCCGAGCCGTGCCGCGATGGCCTGCATCAGCCGCTCATGCTCCGCGTCCTCGAACTCGATGACCCGGCCGGTGTCCACGTCGATCAGGTGGTAGTGCCGGCCATGCTCGGTCGGCTCGTAGCGCGCCCGCCCGCCGCCGAAGTCCCGCCGTTCCAGGATGCCACGCTCCTCGAACAGCCGCACCGTGCGATACACGGTGGCGATCGAGATCCGGCTGTCGAGCGCGACGGCGCGGCGGTACAGCTCCTCGACGTCGGGGTGGTCGGCGGCTTCGGACAGCACCCGCGCGATGACCCGGCGCTGCCCCGTCATCTTCAGGCCCTGCTCGACGCACAGGCGTTCGATGCGCGATTCCATGGCGTCCCTATCGGCGGTCCAACCTTGCAGCCCGCCGGTCCGGCGTAGCCGATTCGGACGCGCCGTGTCGAATCGCGCGGGTGTCCGGCCCGGGGCGCGGCCCCGGGCGCGGCTCCTACTTGCGCTCGCGCGGTTTCGTGCCCAGCCCGATCTTCTTGGCGAGCGACGACCGGTGCTTGGCGTAATTCGGCGCCACCATCGGGTAATCCGGCAGCAGGCCCCACTTCTCGCGATACTGCTCCGGCGTGAGGTCATAGCTCGTCTTGAGGTGGCGCTTGAGCATTTTCAGCTTCTTGCCGTCCTCGAGGCAGACGATGTAGTCCGGGAACACGGACTTCTTGATCGGCACCGCCGGCTGCGGCTTGTCCGGCAAGACCGCCTCCTTCCCAACGCCCGCCAGGGTGCGGTAAACCTCCTGGATCAGCCCGGGAAGCGCGTCGGGCGCCACCGAATTGTTGGATACGTGAGCCGAGACGATTTGGGCTGTTAATCCCAGCACGTCGGATGTACCAGCCAGGTCAGCCATTCGTGTGTCCTTCCTTTATGCAAGACTTGGGGATATACGACAAGAACACACCGCTTCGCAATCCTTGTATCGCCCGTCTAGGAACCTTTCAGTCATGCAGCAATCGTTGCTATCCGGATATGCGCCCGACTGCGTCCTGGACATCACTCGCGAGACCTGCCCCATGACCTTCGTGCGGACCCGCTTAGCACTCGACCGCATGCAGGCCGGCCAGGTCCTGCTCATCCACCTGCGCGGCGAGGAGCCGCGGCGCAGCGTGCCGGCGAACGCCGAGGCTCAGGGCCATACCGTGCTGGCCATCGAGGATGACCCGGACGGCGTCACCCGCCTGCTGCTGCGCAAGGGCTGAGCGCGCAGCGCAGCACCAGCGCGTCGGCGCCGCCGGGGTAGTAGCGCGCCCGCCGCCCCACCTCGACGAACCCGGCCGCCGCATACAGAGCGCGCGCCGGCGCGTTGCCCTCCCCGACCTCCAGGAACATCGCGCTGGCACCCCGCTCCGCTGCCGTCGCCATCGCGCGATCGAGCAGGACGCGGCCGATGCCCTGTCCGCGCAGGCCGGGCAGCACGGCCAGCGTCAGCACCTCCGCCTCGTCAGCCGCGACGCGCGCGAGCACGAGCCCGCCCGCCGGGTCGAGCCAGCCGAAGGCGCCGGGCAGCGCCAACTGCAGCGCCATGGCGTCGGCGCCCCACCGCTCGCCCGGCGGGAACGCAGCACCATGGATCGCCGCCAGCGCCGCCGCATGCAGCGATTCGGCCGGGATCAAAGGGGAGATCAAGCGGGCGCGGGCCGCCGCTCGCCCACCCTGGCTTCGGGCGGATCGACGTAGAGCGGCTGAGCGGCACGCGGCGGCAGCTCGCCGCGATGGCGCAAGGTGGCGGCACGCGCGATCCCGGCCGCATCGGCCCGGCGCGCCGGAAGCAGCCGCACGTCCGCACCCCGCGCCGCCAGCCGCGACGCGACCGCTATGGCCAGCGCGCCCGCGACAGCGACCGGACCCGGAGGCAGGGGCAGCGCGTCCAGCGCGACCGACTCGGCATCCTCCCCACGCTCCAGGAATACCCGCCCGCGCCGCGAGTCGCTCACCATCCACAGCGCCCGGCCCGGTGCCGCCTGCCCCGCCAGCGCCTCGCCCACGGTGACGCCGACCAGCGCCACCCCCGACGCGAGCGCCAACCCATGCGCGAAGGCGAGCGCCGCGCGGACGCCGGTGAAGCTGCCGGGCCCGACCACCGCGCCGATCAGCCCAAGTTCGGCCGGCATCACGCCCGCCTCGGCCAGCACCGCCTGCGCCAGCGCCGGCAGCGCCGCCGGCACGCCGCGCGCAGCCATCAGCCGCCGTTCGGCGATCACGGCGCCGTCCACGACGAGCGCCGCGAGGCCGCCCGCGCCCGACGCATCGAGCACTAGCACGCGCATTAGGAGGCGTCAGTCAGAGCCAGACGCGCAAGCGCGCCCGTCAGAGCAGGACGCACGCCTCGTCGAACTCGAAGCGCGGGGACCGGGGGAACAGGACCGACGGATCGCCATGGCCCAGGCTAACGAGGAAGTTGCTCCGCCAGCCCCGCCCGATCAGGAACTCCGCATCGACCGCGGCATTGTCGAACCCCGACATCGGCCCGGCATCCAGGCCGATCGCGCGCGCCGCCATGATGAGATACGCGCCCTGCAAGGTGCCATTGCGGAACGCCGTCGCGGTCGCCAGGGCCTCGTTGCCTGCGAACCACGCGCGCGCGTCCGCGTGCGGGAACAGCTTGGGGAGCTGCTCGTAGAACATCGGGTCGTGCGCCACGATGGTGACGACCGGGGCGGACATGGTCTTGTCCATGTTGCCGGCCGACAGCGCCGGGCGCAGCCGCTCCTTGGCCTCCGGCGTGCGCAGGAACATGAACCGGGCCGGCGAGGAGTTGGCCGAGGTCGGCCCCATCCGCGTCAGGTCGAACACCCGCCGCAGCTCGTCGTCCGTCACCGGCTGGTCCAGCCACTTGTTGTGCGTGCGCGCCTCCAGGAAGAGCGCGTCGAGTCCTGCGGCGTCGAGCGGCATGGCCTACATCTCGACCTGTTCGACCGCGACCACTTCCGGGACGTAGTGCTTCAGCATGTTCTCGATGCCGTGCTTCAGGGTCGCGCTGGAGGACGGGCAGCCGCTGCATGCGCCCTGCATGTGCAGCCGCACCACGCCGTCACGGTAGCCGCGGAACACGATGTCGCCGCCGTCGCCGGCCACCGCCGGGCGCACGCGGGTGTCGAGCAGCTCCTTGATCTGGTCCACGATCTCGCGGTCCTCGGGCGCCACGTCCTCCAGCGCCTCGTCGGCATCGCCCTCGACCGCCGGCCGGCCGGCGACGAAATGCTCCATCACGGCGCCGAGCACCTGCGGCTTCAGCGCCTGCCAGTCCGTGCCGTCATGCTTGGTCACGGTTATGAAGTCGCCGCCGAGGAACACGCGCGCTACGCCGGGCAGGGCGAACAGGCTGGTGGCGAGCGGGCTGCGCGCGGCCGTCTCGGGCGCCGAGAAGTCCGCGGTGCCGGCGCCCATCACGTCGCGGCCCGGCAGGAACTTGAGCGTGGCCGGGTTGGGCGTGCCTTCGGTCTCAATGAACATCGCGTCACCATCTCGTTACGGAGAGGACCGGGCTGGCCCTGCATCCCGCGCATATGGGGACGATGCGCGACGCCGTGCAAGCTCGGGTGCGCGCCGTGCTAACGTGGCTGCCATGCTGACCCGCCGCCTCCTGCTGGCCGCCCTGGGCACGTTGCCGCTCGTCCGCCTCGCCCAAGGGCAGACGGCGCATCGCCTGACCATCCTGCACATGAACGACTTCCACTCGCGCCACGAGCCGGCCGACGCCCGTGCGCTCGCCTGCGCCGCGGGCGAGGGCTGCTACGGCGGCTCGGCGCGGCTGGCGACGGCGATCAGCGTGCAGCGTCGCGCCGCCGAGGCGGATGGCCGCGCCGTGCTGCTGCTCGATGCGGGCGACCAGTTCCAGGGCAGCCTATTCTACACCGCGCATCACGGCATGGCGGAGCTCGCCGTCATGCACGCGCTCGGCACGGACGCCATGGCCGTCGGCAACCACGAGTTCGACAACGGTCCCGAGACGCTGGCCCGCTTCGCCGCCGCCGCGCGCTTCCCCGTGCTGTCCGCCAACATCGACGCGAGCGGCGACCCGGACCTCGCCGGGCGGCTGCGTCCCTACGCCCTGCTCGACCGCGGCGGACTGAGCATCGCCGTGGTCGGGCTGACCACCGAGGACACCCGCACCTCCTCCTCGCCCGGTCCGCACGTCCGTTTCCTGCCGCCCGAGGCCGCCCTGGCCGACGCTGCGGCGCGGGCGCGAGAGGAGGGGGCGCAGCTCGTCGTCGCCCTGTCCCATCTCGGCGTGCTGCGCGACCGCGCGCTCGCCGTGCCCGGCGTCGCCGTCATCGTCGGCGGGCACTCCCACACGCTGCTGTCCAACACCGAACCCGGCGCGCTCGGCCCCCATCCCGTCCTGTCGCCCTCCGGTGCGCTCGTCGTGCAGGCCGGCGCATACGGCCGCTATCTCGGCCGCCTCGATCTCGACCTCGGCGCCGATGGCGGGGTGCTCGCCTGGGGCGGCGAGTGCCGCCATGTCGGCCTCGACCTGCCGGAGGACCCGGAAGTCGCCGCGATCGTGGCGGAGTATGCAGCGCCGCTTGAAGGCGTGCGCCGCCGGGTCGTCGCCACCCTGCCGGCCGAGCTGGACGTCGCCGCCTGCCGCTTCGGCGAGTGTGCGCTGGGCAACCTGGTCGCGGACGCGATGCTGGCTGCCGCCCACGGCGCCGATGCCGCCATCGCCAACGCCGGCGGCCTGCGCACCGGCCTGCACGCCGGCACCGTTACCTATGCCGACGTGCTCGGCGCCTTGCCGTTCGGCAACCTGCTCGCGACCTTGCGCCTGACCGGCGCCGATCTGCGCGAGGCGGTTGAGCACGGCCTCACCCAGCTTGGCCGCGGCGGCTTCCCGCAAGTCGCCGGCCTGCGTCTGGCCTGGGACCCGGCGCGCCCGCCCGGCGCGCGGCTGACCGAACTGCTGGTCCGGGGCGCGGACGGAGCTTGGGTGCCGGTGGACCCGGCACGCACGTACCTGGTCGCGACCAACAGCTTTCTCCGCGGCGGCGGCGACGGGTATGCCGTGCTGCGGGACCGTGCCGTCGATCCCTACGATTCCGGCCCGGGCGTGGCGGAGCTGGTGGTGGAGGCGCTCGGGCGTGGGATGGCAGCGTCGGTGGACGGGCGGAACGGGCGGCTTTGATCGGCGATGCCGCCTCGCCACCAAGACCCGGCGGGGCGTCGTATCGGGACGGAGGGCGGCGGAGATGACGGTGGATGCGTCGAGAACGAAAGTGCTCAGCCCCTTGAACAGCAGCGTCGGCTCAGCCAAGGGTCTTCATCCCCCCGATACGTCCTCCACCGTTTCTGATCACTTAAGTGGAAAGTCCACTTTCGGGAGCGGCAACAGCATCGCCGTATGGCCGACGTGGGCGCAAACCGGGCGAAACCGCCGCCTCGGTGCAAGGGCCCGCAACTACTCAACCCGGATTGTCCGCCCCACACCGCGCGCGCCCGAACCTCGCCGCCCCGCACCGCCACGACCCGGCCCTTGACAGCACGCAAGGAGAAACTCCCTAACCCGCCCATGTCCTCCGCCGCAGTGCAACCCCATCCAGCCGACCGAGCCGACCAGCAGGCCGAGGACGCCCAGTACTACCG
>JBBSIT010000180.1:0-7374 GCA_038231995.1 Acetobacterales bacterium
CAGCACGCGCTCGTCGCCCTGGATCTGCCGCGGCGTGCCGGTGGCGAGCAGCCTTCCTCCGTCCAGCACCACGATGCGGTCGGCGACCGACATGATGAGGTCCATGTGGTGCTCGATCACGACGAGCGCGGTGCCCTCGGACCTGAGCTGCAGCAGCAGGTCGCGCAGCCGCGCCATGTCGGCGCCGCCCAGGCCGGCCGCCGGCTCGTCCAGCAGCAGCACGCGGGCGCCGGCGCCCCAGGCCAGGGCGATGGAGAGCATGCGCTGGCTGCCATAGGGAATGCCGCCGGGGCGCCGCGCGTGCATCTCGGGCGGCACGCCGAAGCGTTCGAGCAGGTCGGCCGCCTCGGCTTCGAGCGCATGCCGCCGGGCCGCCTCGCGCCAGGGCGCGAGCAGGCTGGTCAGGAACCCGGCGCCGCGCTCGCGCTGCAGCACGGCCGCCATGTTGTCCAGCACCGAGAGGTCGGTGAAGAAGGCGTTCTGTTGGAAGGCGCGCTTGAGGCCGAGCGCGGCCAGGCCGTGCGGCGGCACGGCGGTGATGTCGCGCCCGTCCAGCAGGACGCGGCCGCTGCGGCGGACCAGGTGGGTCGCGGCGTCGTAGCAGGAGCTCTTGCCCGCGCCGTTCGGCCCGATGATGCCCAGGACCTCGCCGGGTCCGACCTCCCAGTCCACGGCGTCGAGCGCGACCAGGGCGCCGTAGCGGACGCCCAGGCCCTCGACGCGCAGCATTTTAGCGGACCACGATCTTCTGGTCCTTCACGGTGAACAGGAAGTAGCTGGACTGGAGCTGGCCCTCCGGGCTGAACCGCATCTCGCCGAAGATGGTGTCGCGGAAGGCGCCGCCGCGGATGCGCTTGGCGACGGCCTCGCGGTCCAGAGTGCCGGCGGCGGCCACCGCCTGCGCCCAGACCTGCAGCGACGCGGCGCCCAGCGCCATGAACTTGTCCGGCGTGTAGTGCAACTGCTCCTCGCAGCGCTTGGCGAAGGCCTGGTTCACCGGGTTGGAGGCGAAGGGCTCGACCGCGGGGAAGTAGATGTCGGCGCCGACCACGCCGTCCGCGGCCTCGCCGGCGACCTGGATGACGCTCGGCGCCACCGTGCCGACCGCCGTGACCAGCTCGCCGCGCAGGCGCATCTGGCGGGCCTGGCGGAGCAGCGCCGGCAATCCGTAGCCCTCGTTGGCGTTGATGGCGACCACGGCGTCGGCATTGGCGCCGCGCACGTTGGTGAGCGCCACGCGGAAATCCGCCTGGGCGAAGGGGAAACGCTCCTCGGCGACCTTCTCGTACTGGTGGCCGAGCGCTTTCAGCTCGGCCTCGATCGAGGCCTGGGCGCCGTTGCCGTAGGCGTCGTTCTGCGTGAGGAAGGCGATGCGCTTGGCGCCGGTCGCCTTCAGGTGCTCGGCGATGACCCGGCCGTCCTGCGCGTTCGACGAGTTGAGCCGGATCGCCAGCGGGTTGCCGCCGCCGGACAGGATGCTGTCCGCCTTGGAGATGGCGGTGATGTCGAGCACGCCGGCGCGGGCGATCACCGGCTGCATGGCCAGCGTCACCGGGCTGTTCCAGCCCTCGATGATGACGGAGACGCCGTCGGCGATCAGCTCGTTGGCGCGGGTGACGCCGACGGCGGGGGTGGATTCGTCATCGCGCTTGACGAGCTGGATCGGCCGGCCGAGCACGCCGCCGGCGTCGTTGATGATGCCGGCCATGACCTCGATCGCCTGGCTGACGTGCTGGCCCTGCGGCCCGGCGCCGCCACTGAGCGGGAACAGCACGCCGACCTTGATCGGGTCGGCCGCGCGCGCCGGGCCGAGCGCGGCCAGCAGGCAGACGGCGACCGTCAGGATGCGGGACAGCTTCATGACGCTTCTCCTCCCCGCCCGGTCCGTCGTTGCTGCGGCCGGGTCGATGCTGGCCGATCCTTCCGCGCGGGGTGGGAGCGTGTCAACGATGGGGGTGGCGGCGTGGTGGCTGGCTTGAGGTTTGGGTTTCGGTCCGTGGGTCTTCCACTGCCGAGTAGAAGCGTCGGACCGCTCGATCAGAGGTCGAGTCTCCAGCCTAGCGTCCCGAATCTGAAGTTCGCCGTAGTGGCGAACCCCAGCTTCGAGCCACTAGAGTCTTTGCTTGCAGCGTGCCGACCGATCAGACGCCCGCCGGCAAGGGCCGACGAACTTCTGATCCGGCACACTAGCGTAGGACACGTTCTCGCAGCCGCTCCCGACGGCGAGTGTTGAAGCGATCAGGCCAGGAGAGTGTAGAGATCGGTGTGGATTTCCGCGGAGCAATCCGAGGTGGCGTAGATCTCCCAGTTCAAGCCTGAAAGCTCGCGGCCTTCGCAGCCTTTGAACAGACGACCCCAGGCGTCGGGTAGGCCCGCGTAGGAACCGGTCAGCCGCAGATGAGCTGCGCGCCCCTCGGGAAGCGTGAACGAGCTGACTTCGCCAATCCCCTCCAGCGGCTTCGCGACGAACACCCCCGGCGCATAATCGATCGATCCACCGTCCGGCATGCGCCAGACGGTCAGGTTGGGACCGAGCGGAGCAACGTCCGCAGCCTTCAGCGCTGTCTCAAGGACGAGGCGAGCCCGACGCTGTGCATCAGGCATGTCCCTCATTGCGACGCGTTTGCGCACCACCGCTGCAAGCCGCGGCTGGACATCGACGATCTCGACCGGGGTAGTCGTGACTTCGGTTGTGTTCACCTGGCGTGTCCTTCGAGCGTTTGAGATCTTGGTTTCAGGCGACAGCCTTCGCGGACCGAAAGACGAGTGCGCGCAGTCTCGGATCGCGGAGATACAACCCAACCCAGGCGAGCAGCCCGACATAGAGACCGAACAGCAGGTGACTGAAGATCGGGCTGCCGACCCGGAGATGGGTTGCCATGGCGCCGCCCAGGAGCCCGGTCAGCAGAACCGCGCCGAGGAAAGCCGTCCGCGGAATAGCGTAAAGGACACCGATGCCGACCGTGAGAACACCGAGCCCACGCGCCAAGCTCGGCAGATAGCCGAGCTGCTGCAACGTCTCGCCCACAACGGGGAGGTCAATCAGCTTCATGACCCCATCGAGGAGCAGAAACGCGACCACGACGAAGCTCAAGGCTCGCCCAGCCCACAAAGCTGGGCCGAGTGCGGAGGCGGGAGCCTTCAGGGCGGCGCTGCTGAGCGTCCGAGAGATGCTCATTGCCTCACCCCGCCGTGCCGGCCGTCTCCGGACCAGCGCTGCCGACTTGGCCGTCGTAATTCACCATCCACGGCACGCCGAACCGGTCCACCAGCATCCCGAAGCGCTCTGCCCAGAATGTTTGCTCGAGTGGCATTGTCACGTTTCCGCCCTCGGCTAGAGCCGTGAAGATCCGCTCGGCATCATTCGCGTCCTTTGCAGCGACTTGGACCGAAAAGCCCTGCAGCGGCTGGAACCGGCCGCATGCGTCCGATCCCATCAGCTGCCGGTCGCCAAAGTCGAGGCACGCGTGCATGATCTTGTCTTGCCACTCAGGCGGAACCTGTTCGGCCGTCGGCGTGCCGGCGTGCCGGTACATGGCCGTGATCCGGCCGCCGAGGATTTGCTCGTAGCGCTTGAACGCCTCCTCACAGGTGCCATCGAGGAAGAGGTACGTGCTTGTCTGCATAATGTGTTCCGGAACCAGAGGGATCTTGAAGCTATAGGTTGATATTAACATATCTGGACGATGTCAAAGCCTGCCGACGTCCCGTTCGAGATGACCTTGCTGGTCCGAGACAACTGCCTATGCCTCCACACGCAGCGGGCGGCCCGGGCACTTGCGAGGCGCTTCGACGAGGCATTGCGTCCCGTCGGACTCACGAACGGGCAGTTCTCGCTGTTGATGTCGCTGAACCGTCCGGAACCGCCCGCGATGGCGCCGGTGGCCACGCTGCTCGCCATGGACCGGACAACGCTCACGGCTGCGCTGAAGCCGCTGGAGCGTCGAGGGCTCGTCGAGGTGAGCGTGGACCCGAACGACAGACGCGGAAGGCTGTTGCGCCTGACACCGGAGGGACGGGCCTTGCTGCGGAACGCGGTCCCGATCTGGGAGCGGACCCACAAGGAAACAGAACGACTGATCGATGGCGACGCGCTGCGGAGGAGCCTGCGGGCCCTTTCGTGATCCGGTGCGGAAACTGATCTGACGGGGAAGACGGTCCTGATGGAAGGGCCTAAAGCGTCCGCATTGCACCGTGCCCTGAACCTCACTCCCCGCATTGCCACGGCACAACCCTTGACAGCACGGACGGGGAAACTCCCTAACGCGTCCATGCCCTCCGCCGCAGCGCTCCTCCATCCAGCCGACCCAGCCGACCAGCAGGCCGAGGACGCCCAGTATTACCGCCGGGTGCTGCACGAGCTGATCGACATGGGTGCGGACCTGGCCCGGACTGTCCACCGGCAGGCCACGTCCCAGGCCGGCGCCGAGGACCCGGACGCCGCGGCCGTGCACGAGACCGCGGTCGCGTTCGACCGCATCTCCCGCGCCGTGCGCCGCACGATCGCGCTCGCGCGCAAGCTCGCCGAGCCTGTTCCGATGAGGGCCGATGCCGGTTCGGGCCAGACGCGCGCGGCCGCGCGCAGGCGCATCCTGCGCGGGGTGGAGGACGCCATCCAGCGCGAGGCGGAGGGCGCGGACGTGGAGACGCTCGAGGCCGAGCTGCGCGACCGGCTGGACGGACCGGAGCTGGACGACGCGATCGGAAACCGGCCGGTGGCCGAGGTCGTCACGGACATCTGCCGCGACCTCGGCCTGGGGACCCTGCTCGGCAACCATCCCTGGAAGCGCAGGACGCCGGCGGACATAGCGGCGCTGTGCGCTCGCGCCGCGCGGCCTGCGGGCAGCCAACCCGATGCCGGCCAGCCCCAAGCTCCGGTACCGGCCGCCGCGCCCGAGATGCCGGGCCGCTTCCGGACCTGGGCCGGGCCGAAGCCCTACTCGCCGGAAGCCTCGATCGAGCTGATGCACAAGCTGCTGGAACTCAGGCCGCCGCGCATCCGCGGGCCGTGAGAGCGCCGCCGTCGGTCCGCTCCCCGGCCATCTCAGACGCTCGAACCTAGGCGCTCCCGGCGGCGATCACGGCGGCAGGATGCGCCGCCGCTGCAGCTCGCGCAGCCACCAGTCCAGCATCGCGGCGCTGTCGATGCAGTCGGCGAAGCTGGCCTGGCGGATCTTGATCGTGCTGACCAGGGAGGCGGCCTGGTCCGCGCGGCTGAAGGCGAAGTCGGCGAACTGCCAGGAGCTGCCGATCAGCTCCGCCAGGGTGTGCGGCAGCAGGCCGTAGCGCTCGACGATGCGCTGCCAGACCGGCTCCTTGTCCGCCATGACGACGGGGAGCGGCATCGGGTGGGGCGGCCCCACCTCAATGCCGAAGGCGCGGGCGATGACCGGCCAGAGGCCCCGCCAGGTCAGCACGTCGCCGTTGGTGACGTTGAATATCTGATTCGCCGCTGCCGGCGCCTGGCCCGCCCAGGCGATGGCGCGGGCGAGCAGGCGCGCGTCGGTGGCTTCCGTGATGCGGTCCCCAGCACCAGGGAACACCAGGGGCAGGCCGAGCTCGCGGCTGATGGCGGCGTAGGCGCCGGCGGCGGCCAGCAGGTTCATAGCGCTGCCGAGGGCGAAGCCGATGACGACCTGGGGGCGCAGGATGGTCCAGCTCCACGCCTTGCCCGCCTGCCGCGCCCGTATGAAGTCCTCCTGCGCCCAGTAGAAGTTGGGGTGGATGTGGCGCGGCGCGTCCTCCTTGCCGGGGATGGGCATCTGGCCGAGATGCGTGCCGTAGGCCTTGGTGCCCTGCAGCAGCGTGACGTGGCGGAGCGCCGGGTTGCCCGGCTCCAGCGCGTCCATGCAGTTCGTGAGCATGGCGAGGTTGGTCGCCATCTGCTCCGCGTCGAGCCAGCCGCCTTTCAGGTCGGGCTTCTCGTACAGCGCGGCGTAGACGAGATGCGTCACGCCGGAGAGCCCGGCGAGCGCCGTCCGGCAGTTTGCTGCGTCCGCGAGGTCGGCGGAGATGAAGCGCGCCCGCGTCGGGAGATCGGGGGCGCGGCGGGACAGGCCGACGACGTCCCGGCCCTCCGCCTCGAACTGGTCGAGCGCTGCGCGGCCGACCAGCCCGAGGGCGCCGGCGATCAGCACGGTTCCTGTCATGCTCAGGCTCCTCCGGGGGGCCGGGCATGGGACGGCCATGCGGCGCGCGGCGTCAAGCAGCACAATGGTCCCGGCGCCCGGCCGAAGGGGCGGCATCCTTTCCGCGGATGCGGCGTTGAGCACCATCATGGCATCCCGACCCAAGGCACCCAGCAGGACAGCCGGCCCGCCAGAGCCGACGGCGCTCGGCGCGGCCTCATTGCAGCTGGACGCCATCCTCGCCGAGTTGCAGGCGCTGAACCGGCGGATCGATCAGCTCATCGGCGCCGTCAGGGACCGGGCGCCGGGCGAGGGCGGCTCCGAGTATTCTCCAGGGCGCGACCGGGACCCCGGCGACGCCGTGCCGCCCGGCGTGGCGGTGCAGTCGCCCGTGCCGCTCGCGCCGGGCGACAAGGCGGTGCTGCGCGAGCTGGAGAGGCTCCCGAGACGCGCGCCGCAGCGGAAGCCCCGGCCGGAGTGATTCCCATTTGGCGCCGTATCCAGCACGGCGCATGAATAGGAGCGACAGGATGAAGGTTCTCGGCATCTCGGGGAGCTTGCGGAAGGCGTCCTACAACACCGCCGCGCTGCGCGCGGCGCGGGAGCTGGCGCCCGCCGGCATGGTGATCGACCAGGCCGGGATCGGCGACATCCCGCTCTACAACGAGGACCTGCGCGCCGCCGGGCTGCCTGCGTCGGTGGAGCGGCTGCGCGCTCAGTTGGCGGGGGCGGACGCGGTGCTGTTCGTGACGCCGGAATACAACTACTCCATCCCCGGCGTGCTCAAGAACGCGATCGACTGGGCGTCCCGGCCGCCGAGCCAGCCATTCGACGGCAAGCCGGTGGCGATCATGGGCGCGAGCGGGAGCCTGCTCGGCACGGCGCGCGCGCAGTATCAGCTCCGGCAGATGCTGGTGTTCCTGAACGCCTTCCCCATCAACAAGCCTGAGGTATTCATCGCGCAGGCTCCCTCCAAGTTCGACGCGGACGGGCGCCTGACCGACGAGGCCACGCGCGGCTTCATCCGCCAATTGCTGGAGTCGCTGGAGCAGTGGACGGCCCGGCTGCAGCGGAGCGCCGAGCCGGCCCCGCTCGCCAAGCCTGGCTAGCCGCCATTATTCATCAGCCCGGAGCGACCCCGGGCAGAGACAGGCGTTTCTCGCGTGATGGTTGTGCGGGCGTGCGGGATCGTTGCCACCTCGGGGGTGGCATGCTGTCGGCGCGATACGGCGGCGTTGGGGGTTGG
>JBBSIT010000181.1:0-7365 GCA_038231995.1 Acetobacterales bacterium
CCGACCATGTCGTGCTGCCCGGCGCCACCACGGACATGCTGAACGCGATGCCGAGCTTCACTTATTAGCTATGCGTTGACTTCCCGACTGCGGCCGGCACATCCTCCCGATCCCCCGGAACCGCCCGCGACGGGTCGCTGGGCGTTGGAACACCGGGGGCGCTGCACCCGAAGGTGCTGGACCCCGCCATGATCCCTTCCCTGATGCCGACCTACAACCGCGCCGACCTCGCCTTCGAGCGGGGCGAGGGCGCCTGGCTGTTCACGTCGGACGGGCGACGATTCCTGGATTTCGGCGCCGGCATCGCGACCTCCTCGCTCGGGCACAACCATCCCCATCTCGTCGCCGCCATCGCCGAGCAGGCCGCGCGCGTGATGCACGTGAGCAACCTCTACCGCGTCCCCCAGGCCGAGCGTCTGGCCGCGCGCTTCGTGGAGGCCTCGTTCGCCGACAGCGTGTTCTTCTGCAACTCGGGCGCCGAGGCGAACGAGGGCCTGGTCAAGATGATCCGCAAGGCCATGTCCGAGACCGGCCGCCCCGAGCGCTACCGCGTTATCTGCTTCGACGGCGCGTTCCACGGCCGCACCCTCGCCATGCTCGCCGCCACCGGCAACAAGAAATACCTCGCCGGCTTCGGCCCGGAGGTGGACGGCTTCGATCACGTCCCCTTCAACAACATGAACGCGCTGCGCGACGCGATCGGGCCGCAGACCGCAGGCGTCCTGATCGAGCCCGTGCAGGGCGAGGGCGGCATCCGCCCGGCCGACCTCGGCTTCCTGCGCGACCTCCGCGCCGCCTGCGACGAGTTCGGCATCTTCCTCGGCCTGGACGAGATCCAGTGCGGCATGGGCCGCACCGGCAGGCTGTTCGCCCACGAGTGGGCCGGCATCGAGCCCGATGTGATGAGCATCGCCAAGGGCATCGCCGGCGGCTTCCCCATGGGCGCGATCCTGGCCAAGGAAGCGCTCGCCAAGCACCTCGTGCCCGGCACCCACGGCACCACCTTCGGCGGCAACCCTCTCGCCTGCGCCGCCGCCAACGCGGTGCTGGACGTGGTGCTGGCGCCGGGCTTCCTCGCCGACGTGGACCGCAAGGCCCGCCGCCTGTGGCACGCCCTCGAAGCCGTCGTCGCCGAGCAGCCGGCGGTGCTGTCCGACGTGCGCGGCGCCGGGCTGATCCTGGGCCTCAAATCCGTCGTGCCCAACACGGAGCTGCAGGCGGCGTTCACCGCGGAGGGGCTGCTGAGCGTCGCCGCCGGGGACAACGTGGTGCGCCTGGTCCCGCCGCTGATCGTGACCGACGCCGATTGCGACGCCGCCGTCGAGATGATCCGCCGCGGCGCGCGCCGCTGCCTGCCATCCCAAGCCAACCTGGCTGCGAAATGAGCCGGGCGCTCCGGCGGGAAGCCGACCAGACCAGCACGGGCGACGCTCCGGCGCCGCCCCGGCATTTCCTCGATCTGCGGGACTTCGAGCCCGGCACGTTGCGCCAGATGCTCGACGTCGCCGCCGGCTTCAAGCAGGCCGGCGGCGTCACCTCCCGCCCCCTCGCGGGCAAGGCGCTGGCGCTGATCTTCGAGAAGCCCAGCACCCGCACCCGCGTCAGCTTCGAGATGGCCATGCTCCAGCTCGGCGGCGATGCGGTCGTCCTCTCCGCGGCCGAGCTGCAGCTCGGCCGCGGAGAGACGGTCGCCGACACCGCCCGCGTGCTGTCGCGCTACGTGGACGCCATCATGCTGCGCACGGACGACGCGGCCAAGCTGCACGAGATGGCGGCCAACGCCACCGTGCCCGTCATCAACGGGCTAACCGACCGCTCGCATCCGTGCCAGCTCATGGCCGACGTGATGACGTTCGAGGAGCATCGCGGCCCGATCGCCGGGCAGGTCGTGGCCTGGGCCGGTGACGGCAACAACGTGGCGCGCAGCTGGATCGAGGCCGCCGTGCGCTTCGGCTTCACCCTGCGCATCGCCGCCCCCGCCGAGCTTCGCCCGCCGCAGGGCCTGCTGGACTGGGCACGCGCCCAGGGCGCCACCGTCGAACTGACCGATGACCCCGACGCCGCCGTGCGCGGCGCGCGCTGCGTCGTCACCGACGCCTGGCTCAGCATGTCCGACGACCCGGCGGAGAACCGCCACAACCTGCTTGCCCCCTATCAGGTCAACGACCGCCTGATGCGCCTCGCCGCCCCCGACGCGCTGTTCATGCACTGCCTGCCCGCCCACCGCGGCGAGGAGGTCACCGCCGAGGTGATCGACGGCCCGCAATCCGTGGTGTGGGACGGCGCCGAGAACCGGCTGCACGCCCAGAAGGGCATCCTGGCCTGGTCGCTCGGCGCCGCGCGATGACCGAGGAGATCGCCGCGACGCCGGGCTGGGTGGACCAGCGCCTGGACGAGGTGTTCGCGACGTTACCGCGGACCTCCGAGGTCGGCGCCTGCCGCGACCAGTACGCCGCCTGCCTGGCCGGCGAGAAGCAGCCCGGCGCCCCGTCCGACATGCTGGGCGCCGAGTTCAACCGCTGCCGCAGCCTGCTCATGGCGGCCCTGGCCGGCGTAGGTGTGGAAGATGCGGCGCTGGCCGGGCTGGGAAAGAAGCTGGAAGCGCTGGAGGCGGAGATCGCGGAGGGGAGTTAGGGCGATGGCGGACGAAGCGATCACCATACGGCTCGATGAGCACAGGCGCTCCGAGTTGGATGCCTTGGCCCGAGAGACTGACCGAGACCGCTCCCTCCTGGTGACGGAGGCCATCGACGCCTACCTTGCCGTCCAACGCTGGCAGCTTGTCCATATCGGCAATGGGTTGCGTCAGGCAGATGCCGGCGAGTTCGCTTCCGATGATGAAGTCGAGGCCGCTTTCGCGCGCTGGCGGTGATCGTCCGCTACACGCGGCAGGCTCTTGCCGATCTGGATAGCGCGCTGGCCTGGATCGCGGCCGAGCGGCCGGCTGCCGCCGAGAATGTCGGAAAGCGCGTCCACGAAGCTATCGGCAGTCTGCGAGAGTTTCCTGAGCGCGGGCGGCCAGGGCGAGTGCGTAACACGCGCGAGTTGGTGGTTGCGGGGACACCGTTCGTCGTACCGTATCGGGTTGGCTCGCAGCAAGTGGATGTGCTCGCCATCCTGCACGGCGCGCGCATGTGGCCGTCCGATTTCGGCTGACATAACGGGTTACTCAGGTCACCTGCGAATGATCTCAGCGGAGAAGCGGCAACCGGCTACAGACCGTCGCGCGACCGGCCCACGGACGGCTGCGCTGAAGGTTGGAGCTACGCCGTCAGGCGTAGCTGGTCCCGACCGAGTGGTGCCCGGTCCGGTCGTTCTGCGTGAGGTCGATGCCGAACTGGTTCAGCGCCTGGCTGACCGCGCGCAACGTGTCCTCGCGCACGTTCATTCGGCCCTGCTCGATCTTGGACACCGTCGAGGGGGACAGGCCTCCCGCGGCGGCGAGCTGAAGCTGGTCCAGACCCGCCAGCATGCGGGCAGCCGCGATCACCCGGCCCCGCGCGATGAGGGGGTTAAACTGCATGGGAAATCTCCGTATTGCTAGAGAACGGATATGGGAACGATAGACCTCCACTTCAATTCCAGAGCGAGGTTAAACAGCGGACAATAAAGGGTTTCTCTTGATCTCGGCCGCCCGCCGGCCCGCCGCGGATCAGCGCCGCCACGCTCTCCACATCGCCGACCTCAATGCAGCGCATCAGGCAAGCCGCCGGGCCAGCCACTGGTGCAGCAGGTAGATCGGCACCGCCAGCGCCGCCAGCGCCGCCGCCGCCAGCAGCGCCCCGGACGGATCGCCCGCCCAGTCTGCCGCCCCGCCGCACAGCGCGGGCAGCACGGCGCCGCCGGCGTAGTACGTCGTGTAGAACAGCCCCATCCCCACCGCCCGGTTCTCCGGCCGCGCCGACAAGGTGCCGACCGCGACGATGACGCCCGCGTGCAGCGACGCCACCGTGCCGAACAGCACGCCCCAGACGAGCGGCCGATCCACCAGCGCCGGCCCCGCGACCGCGACCACGCCCGCGAGCGTGCCGGCGAGGAACACCGGCCAGTTGCCCACCCGCCCCGCCAGCGCCCCGCCCGCGAGCGTCGCGGGCAGGTTGCACCAGGTCGCCACCAGCAGCACGAGCGCCGCCTCCCCCGCCGGATGCCCCCGCGCCGCCATGACCGAGGGCATGTACGACAAGAACCCGTAATACCCCGCGTTGTAAGCAGTCCACACCAGCCCGGAGACCACCACCAGGATGCTCTCCCGCTGCGACGGCAGCGCCCAGGCCGACCCGGCGCCGCGCACGGCTGGGCCGGAAGCCGCGAGGAACAGCAGCATCGACGCCCCGGCGACGGCGGCGCCGGCCAGGAACATGCCGGGCCAGCCCCCCGCCGCCACGATCGGCCCGCGCAACAGCCCAACCAGCCCGACCCCCACCGGGAACGCCCCGACCAGCAGGCCCGTGACGGTCAGGAAGGTGCGCCCCTCGAAGCGGTCGCTGACCATCTTGCCCTGCATCACCACCAGCGCGACCGCGCCCACCCCGGCCAGCGCGCGCCCGGCGCCGATGCCCGCCGGCCCTCCGGCGAAGCCGGACACCAGACTGCCAAGAGTCATCAGCAGCAGCCCGCCGCCGACCACGACCCGCTCGCCGTAGCGCCGGCCCAGCAAGCCGCCAGGCAGCGCCACCAGAACGCCCGGCGCCATGTACAGCCCGATCAAGGTGCCGAGCGTCGCGTAGTCCAGGTGGAACTCGGCCACCAGCTCCGGCCCGATGCTCGCCAGCGCCTGGAACTGGAAGCCGAACGCCAGCCGCGCGAGCGAGATCGCCGCCACCACACCCCACTTGCCCCGCATCCGGCCCTCCCCGGCCTGCTTACGACGCGGGAGGCGGATGCAGAAGGTTCACGGACGCGCCCCTGCTCCCTATCTTGGGGCGATGACAACGACCCCTGCCTTCCTCGACAGCGCGCGCCCCGACGTGCCCGACATCGTCGTGCCCCGCGGCGTCACGCCCTTCTACCTGCCCCGGCGCCCCGTGCGCGGCCGCCTCGTGCGGCTCGGCCCGCTCGCCGACGCGCTACTGACGAGGCACGACAACCACCCCGTCGTCACCGCCCTCACCGGCCAGGCGCTCGCGCTCGCGGCGGCGCTGGCGACCGCACTGCGCTTCCGCGGCTCGTTCAGCCTGCAAGCCAAGGGCGACGGTGCGGTGCCGATGCTGCTCGCCGACTGCACCGAGGCCGGGGCGCTCCGCGGTTATGCCCGGGCCGAGCCGGACCGGCTGGCCGCCGTGCTGGCAATGGACAAGGCCCCGTCCGCGTCGGCCCTGCTCGGCCAGGGCTACCTCGCCTTCACCGTGGACCAAGGCCCCGACACGGAGCGCCACCAAGGCATCGTCGCCATCGAGGGCGAGACCCTGGCCGACATGGCGCTGCACTACTTCGAGACCAGCGAGCAGATCCGCTGCTTCGTGCGCCTCGCCTGCACCCGCACCGACGCCGGCTGGCGCGCCGGCGCGCTGATCCTGGAGCGCGTCGCCGGCGAGGGCGGCATCGACCCGGCGATGGACCAGGCCGCGCAGGACGAGGCCTGGCGCACCGCCGCCGTGCTCGCCGCCACCCTGCGCGACGCCGAGCTGCTGGACGACGCGTTGCCGCCGGATCACCTGCTCTACCGCCTGTTCCACACGGAGGGCGTCGCCGCCGACCGGCCGCGCGCCCTGGCCTACGGCTGCTGCTGCTCGCGCGCGCGCCTGTCGGGCGTGCTGGAAGGCTTCTCGACCGACGATCTCGACCACATGGCGGTGGACGGCGACATCGTCATGACCTGTGAGTTCTGCAACCTGGACTTCCATTTCGGCCGCGAGGAGGTCGGCAGCGCCCGGGATGGTTGATCGTACGGTTGATCGGGGCATGGTTGACCCGGGCGGGCGGCATGGCCACGGTGCGGGCGCAAACGCTGGAGGGCCGCCGTGACCGCACCCACCTCTCGCCGGGCAGTGCTGCTGCTGCCGCTGCTCGCCGCCGCCTGTGGCTCGAACGCGCCGCTGCGGCGGGACTTCCCGCCGCTGAGCTACGATTACCTCACGAAACTGCGGCTGAACGTGGCCACGGTGGGGATCGACGAGGCGCCGGCGCCGACGGGACTGCTGGACGCGCAGGCGCCGGTGCGGCCCGCCGTGGCGCTCCGACAGATGGCGCAGGACCGCCTGGTGCCCGGCGGCAACTCCGGCCGCGCCGTGTTCGTGGTGGACGAAGCCATGATCTCGCAATCCGGGGGCGGCCTCAACGGCGTGATGGCGGTACATCTCGACGTGCTGACCGCGGAGGGCACCCGCGCGGGTTTCGTCGAGGCGCGGGTGAGCCGCCGCCGGGTCGGCGCGAACCGCGGCGAGGACCTGCGCGGCGCGCTCTACGACCTCGTGCGCGAGATGATGGACGACATGAACGTGGAGTTCGAGTTCCAAGTCCGCCGCGGACTGCGCGACTGGCTGCAGGATGCCACGATAGCGCCCGCCCCTGCCCCGGTCGAGCGACAGGAGCTGGCGCCGCCCGAGAGCTGAGCCGCGTCAGGCTGCCCGGCGCGAACGCCTCAACCCGGTCCCAAGCAGCCCCGCGAGCCCGACGCCGAGCAGCGCGAGCGACGCCGGCTCGGGGACCACGCTGATGTTGCCGCGCGCCTCGCCGCCGGGGAACTGCACGGTGTGGAAGTTGATGTAGGCGTGGCCCCCCAGGATGTTCGCCACCTGGGCGCCCAGCGTCGTGTTGTTCCCCTCCGCCGCGTCCCACTTGCCGCTGATCGTCCCGCCGACGCCCGTGGCGAACGGGCTGATCACGACGTCGTTGGGCATCGTGTCGTTCGACACGCCGAAGAAGCCCCAGACGACCGACCCGTTCGTCGCCGGCGTCACCGTCGGCGCGGCATGGATGTGGCCCAGGGCCAGGTTGTCGTTCACGTCCGCCGTCTGCGAGCCGGTGAAGTCGATGTTGAAGAGGGTGGCCGAGAACGTCAGCGCGGTCGCCGCGTCATTCAGCGTGAACGTCGCCGTGCCGAAGGACGCCGGCCGGGACGCTCCCGTCGTGGTGGTCAACGGACTCGCGGGCGGGTTCTCCTGCGAGTTCGTGATGGTGGCGCTCAGGAGGACGCTCGCGTGCCCGGTGCCAACGGCGGCCAGCACGATCATCGGAGCGAGCAGGGCAGTGCGCAGACGGACCATGTCAGCATCCTTAACTTTAGTTGTAACTGCCCAGGTAGGACCCATCGGACAGCGGCTTGACACGGGACTCGCGGCGTGAGTCAAGCTCTCCCTGTCGCCGTCCCCGGATCCCGAACCCAGTGCCGATGGTTGTGTGCTTCCCACCGCTGCTGCGGCGCCC
>JBBSIT010000182.1:0-7351 GCA_038231995.1 Acetobacterales bacterium
CGATCTTCGCGCGCGGCCTGCTCAAGCACCTTACGACCCGCGTCTACTTCGAGGGGGAAGCGCTGAACGGGCAGGACCCGGTCCTGCTCGCCATTCCCAAGGCCCGGCGCGGCACGCTGGTCGCGCGCCCCGCCCACCCCGGCACCTGGCGGCTCGACATCCGCCTGCAAGGCGGGCCAGAGGGCGAGAGCGAAACCGTGTTCCTGGAGGTCTGAACCATGCCCGAGACGTGCTTCGTGCCCACGGCGGACCCGTGCATCATCGCGGTCGCCATCACCGGCTCCGTGCCGCGCAAGCGCGACAACCCGGCGCTGCCGGTCACGGTGCCCGAGCAGGTCGAGAGCACCCACGCCGCCTACGAGGCCGGCGCCGCGCTGGTCCATCTCCACGTCCGCAACGACGACGAGACGCCGAGTTCGGACCCCGACCGGTTCGCCGCTGTGCAGGACGGCATCCGCCGGCACTGCCCCGACATGATCGTGCAGTTCTCCACCGGCGGCCGCGGCCGGGCGATGGAGCAGCGCGGCGCCATGCTCTACCTGCGGCCCGACATGGCGAGCCTGGCCACCGGGTCGGTCAATTTCCCCACGATCGTTTACGAGAACCCGCCCGACTTCGTGCGCAGCCTGGCGGCCGCCATGCGCGACGGCGGCATCAAGCCGGAGATCGAGGTATTCGACCTCGCCATGCTCTACAACACCGCCGACCTGGTGGCGGAGGGGCTGATCGCGGCCAAGCCGCACGTGCAGTTCGTGTTCGGCGTGAAGCACGCGCTGCCGGCGCGGCGCGACATCCTGGAGTTCGAGGTCGCCAAGCTGCGCGAGCTGCTGCCCGGCGCCACCTGGACCGCCGCCGGCATCGGCCGGCACCAGCTCGAGGTGAACCACTGGGCACTGGAGATGGGCGGGCATTGCCGCACCGGGCTGGAGGACAACGTGCGCTGGGACAAGGATACGCTGGCGCCGGGCAATGCCGCGCTCGTCGCCCGCGTCGCCGGGCTGTGCGCCGAGTACGGCCGCCCCGTCGCGACCGCCGCCCAGGCGCGCGGGATGCTGGGTCTCGGTCCCGTGACGGCATTCGCCTGACGCGCATCTGGCAGCACGGCAGCTTCGTGGCCATTTCCGGGAGGCAGCGCGCGGTTAAGACAGTCTTCTGATCGACCGGCTTATACTCGCGGCCGTGTATGCTGCCGAAGGCAGTTGATGCAGCATTGGGACCGCAGATGAACGAGATAACCTGCATCAAGGACATGGTCGGGTGCGATATCCTGATCGTTGACGACAGGATCACGAACCGGACGCTGTTCTCTCGCCTGGCGGCCGCGATCAGCAACGAGATCCGCGTCCACGGCTTCAGCGAGCCCCTCGGCGCAGTCGACTGGCTGCGGGATCACGACGTCGATCTCGTCATCACCGATTTCCGCATGCCCGGGCTGGACGGCGCCGAGTTCATCGCGCGCCTCCGGCAGCAGCCGTCTGCCCGCGACGTCCCGGTCGTGGTCGTCACGGCGTATGCGGACCGCGAGGCCCGGATGCGAGCGTTGGAGGCCGGTGCGACCGACTTCCTGGGCAGCCCCGTCGATCCCTACGAGTTCCAGACCCGGGTGCGCAACCTGATCAGGATGGGGCGCCAGCAGCGGCTGCTGCGCGACCGCGCGGCCGAGCTGGCGACCGAGCTCGTCCAGAGCGAGGCGTCGCGTCAGCTCGCCATCCGGGAGAACCGCGAGCAGCTCCTGCAGGTCATAGACACCGTGCCGGCGATGATCAGCGCCACCGACCGCGAGGGCCGGCTGGTGTTCGTGAACCACGTCCAGGCTCGCGTCACGGGAGACGGCGAACCCGTCCAGGACAAGGCCGGGCCGCCCTGGATCTTCGGGCCCGAGCACCACCGGCGCAGCCTGGCCCTCAACCAGCAGGTGTTCGCGACCGGCGAGGCGCTGCCGGACCTGGAGGAGGCGATACAGGACCAGACCGGGGAGCGGCGCATCCTGCTCACGACCAGGACGCCGCTCCGCGACAGCGCGGGCACGGTCGTGAACGTGCTGACCACCTCGGTGGACATCACCGAGCGCAAGCGTGCCGAGGAGGGCCTGGCCCTCCTCGCGCGGTCCGATCACCTGACGAAGCTGCCCAACCGCGCCGTGTTCCACGAGCAGCTGCAGCGCCTGACCGCGGAGGGGCGCCGGGGCGACCGCGGCTTCGCCCTCCATTTCGTGGACCTCGACGAGTTCAAGCACGTCAACGACGGCCAGGGGCATCAGGTCGGCGACCAGTTGCTGCTCGCCGCGTCCGACCGTCTCCGGCACGTGGCCGGCGGCGGGAGCGTCGTGGCTCGCCTGGGCGGCGACGAGTTCGGCGTGCTGCAACTGGGCTCGCCGTCCTGGCGCGCCGCCGCCGCTCTCGCGGACCAGGTGGTCAAGGCCATGCACGAGCCGTTCACGCTCGACGGGACCACCGTGCACACGGGGGCAAGCGTCGGGATCGCCATGTATCCCCAGGACGGCCGCACCGGCGCCGACCTTCTCCGCAACGCGGACCTGGCGATGTACCGGGTCAAGATCGCTGGCCGGAGCGGCTACCAGTTCGCCGGCGAGGAGGAGGGCGAGCGGGACGGCAGCCGCGCCAGCCTGCAGGCCGACCTCCGCACCGCGCTGCAGCGCCGCCAACTCGTGCTGCTCTACCAGCCGCGCGTCAACCTGCGGACCGGCCGCGTCGTCGGCGCCGAGGCGTTGCTGCGCTGGGCGCGCCATGGCTGGGGCCTGCTGGCGCCGCCGGCATTCCTGCCCTGCGCCGAGGAGAGCGGCCTGATCCTGCCGATCAGCACCTTCGTGCTGCACGAGGCCTGCCGTCAGGCCAGGCAATGGCAGGCCGAAGCTGGTCAGGCCGTGGGCGTCTCGGTCAATCTCTCGCCGTTGCAGACCCGGCAGCCCGGTCTGGCGCAGGCCGTTCGCGACGCGCTGGAAGTGACCGGGCTCGACCCCGCCCTGCTGACGGTGGAGGTGACGGAGGCGCTGATCGCCGAGCGGACAGCCCTGCAGGACGTGCGTGCGCTGGGCGTGCGGGTGTGCGTGGACAACTACGGGGCCGGCGCCCTCTCCGTGGCCGACCTGCAGCAGAACCCAGTCGACAGCCTCAAGCTCGACCAGACCCTGGTGCACGCGCTCGACGGCAGCGAGGCCGCGGTCGCAGCCGTCCGTGGACTGGTCAACGCGGGCCGGACGCTGGCGGCGGAGGTGTCCGCCATAGGCGTGGAGTCGCCGTATCAGGTCAGGCAACTGCTGAACGCGGGCTGCGAGGTCATGCAGGGGAGGCTCCTCGGACGGCCGCAGAAGATCGAGACGTTCGCGTCCCTGCTGACGCAAGGGGCCACGGTCCCGCCATCATGGCTGACAGATGCCTAGAGCAGATCGGGAGTTGACTGGAATGCGGCAGAGGCCCGTCCAACCCGCGTGAATCTGCGCGCCAAAAAAGCTAAAGCTGACGCAAGGGTGTATTGGCGCTGACCGGCCCTCCACTTGATAACGTTCAAGGCTAGCACGATCACTCACCTGCGCCCCCGTGGTGCCGCCATGGAATACAGCTTTGCAAGAACCCGGACGCACGCCGATCCTGTCCTCGATGCTCGGCGCCGGTCGTTCGTTGCTCTCGCGTCTGCGGAACGCGCCCGAGAGCGAGCACGTCATGATGCTCAACCGCCTGATCGCAGGGTCGCTCCTGGCGGTGTTCGTGGCGCTGACCGGCCCGCGCGACTTTCATACGTCCGCGGCCTTGACCATCGGCCTCAGCTTTTTCCTGCTCGCCAGCCTCGCGCTCCTGCTCCACCTCCTGCTGCGGCCGGGCAGGCGGGTCGTGCGGCGTGGGCTGGGCATGCTGCTGGACGTGGCGTGCCTCTCGTCCGCGCTGTATATGGATGGCGCGACCCTCGCGCTGCTCTACCCGATCTATCTCTGGATCATCTTCGGCAACGGCCTGAGATTCGGCACGCGCTACATCGTCGCGGCATCGGTGCTGAGCATCGTGGGCTTCGGCGCCGTCGTCACGCTCACGCCCTACTGGCAGCAGCAGCGGTTCCTGAGCGCCGGGCTGCTCGCGGGCCTCGTGGTGCTGCCCGGCTACGTCTTCGCCCTGAGCCGGCGCGTCCAGGCCGCGCGTCACCAGGCTGAGCAGGCAAACCGCGCCAAGAGCCTGTTCCTCGCGAGCGTCAGCCACGAGCTCCGAACCCCCCTGAACGCCATCATCGGCATGTCCGGATTGCTCCGCGGCACGACGCTGGACGCCGATCAGGCGGAGATGGTGGCCACGGTGAACACCTCCGGCGAGACGCTGCTCGGCCTGGTCAGCGGGCTGCTCGACTTCTCCCGCATCGAGGCGGGAGCGGTGCAGACGTCGAAGGTGGCGTTCGGCCTCGGCTCCATGCTCTCCGACGTGCAGGGCATGGTCTCGGCGCAGGCTCGCGCGAAAGGACTGGGGCTCAACACGTTCGTCGCGGCCAGCACGCCTTTGGCCCTCCTCGGCGATGCCCAGCATATCCGCGAGGTCCTGCTCAACCTGTGCGGCAACGCGGTCAAGTTCACCGAGAAGGGGGCCGTGACGGTCACGGTGGACGGCGTGGCGGAGGAGGGCGCCGTTCATCTGCGCTTCGAGGTGATCGACACCGGCATCGGCATCGCCCTGAGGACCAAGGGCGCATCTTCGAGCTGTTCACCCAGGCGGACGCGACCATCATCGACCGCTTCGGCGGCACTGGCCTGGGGCTGGCCATCTGCGACTGGCTCGTCCGCCTGCTGGGGGGTCGCATCGGCGTCGAGAGCGCGCCGGGTCGCGGCAGCACATTCTGGTTCACCGTTGCCGCCGAGCGCGACCCGGCGCCGGCGGCCATGCCCGATCTCGCCGGGCGGGTGCTCGTCGTCTCGGACGACGCGGAGAGGGCCGCCGCGTTGCAGGCGCGGCTGACCTCGTTGGGGTTGGAGGCCGCCATCGGCGCCGGACTCCCGCCAGGACGCGACGCGAGCCCAGGACGCGACGCGAGCATCGTGTTCGTCGATGGATTGGCCAAGCTCGCCGGCGGCGTGCCGCCCGGCGATGGACACGTGCTGGTGGCCGTGCGCGACCGGACCGACGAGGGGAGCCTTCTCCCCGGCATCCTCGCCCGCTGCGCGACGGCGGTGCGCCACCCCGGCCCGGATGATGAGTTGCAGCAAGCGCTGCGGATCGCCGCGGCCTGGCTGCCGGCGCCCCGGCAGGAGGCGCCGGCCGAGGCCGATGCGGCGGAGCGGGGCCGCAGCCTGATCGTCCTCGTGGCCGACGACAACCGCATCAACCAGAAGGTCGCGGCCAAGATCCTGGAGCGCGCAGGCCATTCGGTGGTCCTGGCCAGCGACGGCGAGGAGGCGCTCGGCCTGCTCGACGACGTGGACGTGGCGCTGATGGACGTGAACATGCCCGTCCTGAACGGGATCGACGCGACGAAGCTCCACCAGGTCTCTGCCCTGGGCGGCCGGCGCGTCCCGATCATCGGGCTCACGGCGGATGCGAGTGCCGAGGCCAAGCGGCGCTGCCTGGACGCGGGCATGGAGGCGTGTCTTGTCAAGCCGGTCAGGCCCGGCGAGATGCTGCAGGCCCTGCGGTCCGCCGTCCCGGACGACGCCGGGCGTCCCCCCGCCGGGCAGGGCGGCGTCACCCTGATCGCGGCCCATCCTCGCTTCCGGACCGCACCGTCGCCGGTGCTGGACCTTCAGGCGCTCGCCGACCTCTCGACGCTCGGGGGCGAGGCCTTCGTCGAGCAACTCATCGGCGAGTTCATGGAGGACGCGGAGGGCATCATGCTCGACCTGAGGGCGGCGGCCGAGGCGCAGGACATCGTCGCGTTCCGGTCGCACGCCCATGCGCTCTGCAGCAGCTCCGCCAACCTCGGCATCCGCGCCCTGCGGGAGCTGTGCGATGGCTGGCAGTTCCTGCCGGCCGCGGATTTGGAGACGGCCGGCCCCGCTCTCCTCAGGCAGTTGCGGCGCGAATGGGCTCAGACCCGGGCCGCCTTGGCCGCCTACGCCTCCCGGACGGCCGGAGCCGCCCCGTCGCACGACTCCGGCCAGGCCCTGCATCCCTGACCCCGCCGCTTAACTCCCTACTCCGCGGCGGCCGCCGGTGCGGCGCTGCGGCGGCGCTGGCTCCGGTCCTGCGCCGCTGCCAGTTGCGTCATGCGCCGCAGGTCCTGCTCCGTCATGCCGAACGCCGCGTCCACCCAGACGTCCGTCACGTCGCGCAGCTCCTCCAGCGTCACGGGGCTGACCCGGCGGCGCGCCTTGAAGATGGCGGAATGGGCGTTGTGACGCGCGCTGTTGCGCTGGATCCACTCGCGTACCGTCCGTTCGCCGTCGCCGTCCTCCGCCAGCACGTCCACGAGGCCCATGCCGTGCAGCTCCTCGGCCGTATAGACCTTGCCGGACATGATGATCTGCTCCGCCCGGGCCGCGCCGATGCGCCGGGTCAGGTAGGAGTGGGCGCCCATGCCGGGGAACAAGTTGAACAGCACCTCCGGCAACGAGAACTTGGCCTGCCGCTCGGCGATGAGCTTGTCGCAGGACATCAGGCATTCCCACCCCCCGCCCAGCGCGTCGCCTTGGGCCAGGCCGACCGTGATGATGCCGTGGTTGTAGCCGACGGAGTTGAGGTAGACGGCCTCCACGCAGCTATGGGCGTAGCGGCGCAGTCCCTCCCGGTCGCCCGCCTGGATCTTGGCGCTGAACAGCGCGAGGTCGCCGCCCAGGTTGCAGACGCCCGGCGTGCGTGATCCCAGGACGCAGTATTGCAGCGGGGCGTCGGCGCTGGATGAGCAGCCCTCGAACGCCTGGCCGATCAGGCCCTGCGCGCGGTGCAGGTCCCGCAGCATCGCCTCCGTGAAACTCGGCCGGGCCTGCGGCTTCAGATAGCACCAGAGCGTCCGCTCCGCATGCGCGACCACGACGTCGAGGTCGCTGTAGGCGCGCTCGATCTCAACCAGGGGGCTGGAGTTGCTGGCGCTGACGGCCTCGTCGGCATACTGACGGGTGCCGATGGATGCGACCGGCCGGACGGAATTCACGTAAGTCATTGCAGTTTCCGATCAATAGGTTGACAGGCGCGGCCCGCAATAGGGACGCCTGCAAGGACGTGGTCCTTGGGCCTATCCTGACCAGCAACTGCTCCAAAACACTACGATCTGAGGTTGATAAGTCGTAACTGCCCAGGTTGTCGCGGAAAGCTCAAGTGATCCGCAGTTCGGCGACCAGGTTGTCGGGTTGGCCTGTCAGGGCGGCCAGCAAATCCCAGCCCTGCTTTCTTGCGGTTGAGATCAGCGTGCGGAGGACGGCGAA
>JBBSIT010000183.1:0-7328 GCA_038231995.1 Acetobacterales bacterium
GCGTGCTGGGCGAGACGACCGGCGCTGCGCATCGCCGCCGGCTCGCCGAGGCGGGGGTGCCGAGCTTCGCCTCTCCCGACCTGGTGATGCGCGGCTTCGCCCACCTGGTGCGGCAGCGCCGGGCCCGGGCAGTGGCGCGGGAGCTGCCGCCGAGCGCCGTGCTGCAGCTCGCACCGGACCGCGACACCGTAAGGCGCAGCTTCCGCGCCGCCCGGGCCGCCAGCCGCGCCGGGTTGTTGCAGGAGGAGGCGCTCGCCGTGCTCGCCGCCTACGGCCTGCCCGGCGTGCCCAGCCGCGCCGTTCTCTCGCCCGACGACGCGGCATGTGCGGCCGCGCTCCTCGGCTTCCCCGCCGTCGTCAAGTTGCGCCGCAGCGCCCAGCCGCGGGTGCGCGGACCCGGCGGCGTGGCGCTCGACCTGCCCGACGCCGCCGCGGTGCGCCGGGCCGCCGAGCGGCTCGACGCCCGCCGCGCCCGCCAGCCCGGCGCGTTCGCCGAGGGCTTCCTGGTGCAGCGCCAGGCCGGGCGGGCGCGCGAGCTCCGCATCCGCGTGGCGGACGACGCGCTGTTCGGCCCGGCGATCGCCTTCGGCCTGGGCGGCTCGGCCGCCGACCTGCTGGGCGACGCCGCGTATGACTTGCCGCCGCTCAACCTGGCGCTCGCCCGCGGCCTGGTGGAGCGCACCCGCGCGGCGCGCACGCTCACGGAGCTGCATGACCAGCCCGCCGCCGATTTGGACGCGGTGGCGGACGCGCTCGCCCGGGTGAGCCAGCTCGTGGTGGACTTCCCCGAGATCGCCGCGATCGACATCAACCCGCTGTTCGCCGACGCTGACGGCGTGCTGGCGGCTGATGCCTGGATCGGGCTGCGGCCGGCGGGGGAGGCGGGGCAACTCGCCATCGCGCCCTATCCCGCCGAGCTGGCCGAACCGTGGGACGTGCGGGGCGAGCCCGTGCTGATCCGCCCGATCCGTCCGGAGGACGCCGAGGCGCACGCAGCGCTCTTCGCGCGCCTGTCGCCCACGGATGTGCGCTACCGATTCTTCAGCATGCTGCGCGAGCTGTCGGCCGAGCAGATCGCGCGCATGACGCAGGTGGATTACGACCGCGAGATGGCCTTCGTCGCGGTGGATGAGCGGACCGGCGAGACCGTCGGCGTGTCCCGTCTGGTGCGCGAGCCCTACACCGACCGCGGCGAGTTCGCCGTGGTGGTCGAAGCCCGCATGAAGGGCCGCGGCCTAGCCACTGAGCTGATGCGCAAGCTGATCGACTGGGCGGCCGGGCAGGGGATGACCGAGGTTGTCGGCCAGGTGCTGGCCGACAACCAGCCCATGCTGGCCTTCGTCCGCCGCCTCGGCTTCGCGCTGCGGCGCGTGCCGGACGAGGCGGACGTGGTGGAGGCGCGGCTGGAACTGGCGCCGGCGGGCGGGTCGCTTGGACTCGGAGCGGCCCCACCGCTAGGCTGACCGCAATAAGAGCCATGGGGATGTCCGCAATGCCTGTCAGTCGCCGCCGCCTGATCGCGACCACCGCCGCACTCTCCGCGACGTCCTTCGCCCAGCCTCGCGCGCAGGCCGCCGACACCATCCGCATCGGCGTGCTCACCGACCTCTCCGGCACGTATAGCGACACCTCCGGGCCGACTTCGGTCGCATGCGCCCGTCAGGCGGTGCAGGACTTTGCCGGGTCGCGCAGCCTGAAGGTGGAGGTGCTGGCGGGCGACCACCAGAACAAGCCCGATGTCGGCGCCTCCATCGCCCGGCAGTGGTTCGACCAGGGCGTGGACATGGTGACGGACGTGCCGAACTCCGCCGTAGCGCTGGCGGTCAAGACGATCGCGGTTGAGAAGAACAAGGCCTATCTCAACACCGGCGCTGCCTCCACCGCACTCACCGGCGCGGGCTGCACCCCCGTGACCATCCATTGGGGCTACAACACGACCATGCTCGCCCGTTCGGCCGCCGCCACGGTGCGGGCCGGCGGCAAGTCATGGTATTTCGTCGTCGCGGACTACGTCTTCGGCCGCGACCTGACGCAGCAGGCGACGGGGTTCATCGAGGCGGCGGGCGGCACGGTGCTGGGCTCGGCGGCCTATCCTTTCCCGGACACGACGGATTTCTCCGCCTTCCTGCTGCAGGCGCAGGCGAGCGGGGCGGACGTGATCGCCTTCGGCAATGCCGGTGCGGATACGGTCAACTGCATCAAGCAGGCCCACGAGTTCGGCCTAACCCGGGGCGGCAAGCGGCTGGCCGCGATGCTGGCCTTCATCCAGGTCATCAAGGCCGTCGGGATCGAGACGGCGCAAGGCCTGGTGCTGACCGAGAGCTTCTACTGGGACATGAACGACCGCACCCGCGCCTTCATGGAGCGCATCAAACCGAAGCTGGGCGGCAACTACGTCAGCACCGAACAGGCGGCGACCTACGCCGCGACGCTGCATTACCTGAAGGCCGTGGCCGAGCTGGGCACGGCGGCGGCGAAGGCGAGCGGGGCGGACGTGGTCTCGCGGATGAAGGCGATGCCGACCGACGACGACTGCTACGGCACGCTGCGGATCCGCGCCGACGGCCAGGCGCTGCACCCGGCCTACCTGTTCGAGGTCAAGACGCCGGCCGAGAGCACCGGGCCGTGGGACCTCTACAAGCTGCTCTCGACCACCAGCGGCGAGGAGGCCGCCCCGCCGATCGAGAGCTGCAAGCTGACCGGCTAGGCTGGCGGCCATCTAGCCTCGAACGGAAGCATGGATTGAGCCAGACCATCTCGGCAGCCCAGCGCCGCCGGGCCATCATCTGCGTGCTCGGCGCGTCCGCGCTGTTCACGGTGGCGGCAGCACTCGTGAAGGCGGTGGCGCCTTACGTCCCGGTCGCCGAGCTGGTGTTCTTTCGCTCCGCTGTGGCCGCCGTGGTGCTGCTGCCGCTGCTGCGCGGGCAGGGCGGCTGGGCGGCGCTGCGGACCCGGCGCCCTTGGGGGCATCTCGGCCGCACCGTCACGGGCCTGGCCGGGATGTTCGGCTCGTTCTACGGCTACGCCACCCTGCCGCTCGCGACCGTCACGGCGCTCGGCTTCGCCATGCCGCTGTTCCTGACCGCGCTGTCCGTGCCGTTGCTGGGCGAGCGGGTCGGCCCGCGCCGGGGCGCCGCGGTGCTGGTCGGCCTCGCCGGCGTGCTGGTGATGATCCAGCCCTGGCGCACCGTGGACGCACTGCCGACCGGGCCGGTGCTGATCGTGGTCTTCGGCGTCGGCGCCTGGGCGCTGGCGATGATCAGCATCCGCCGCATGGGCCAGGCGGGCGAGCGCAACATCACGATCGTGCTGCTGTTCACCTTCGCCTGCACCGTGCTGTCCGGCCTGCTGACCATCCCGGTCTGGGTCACGCCGTCGGGCTGGCAGTGGGGTGCGCTGGTGGGCGTCGGCCTGGTCTCCGCCGCGGCGCAGATGCTGATGACCGAGGGCTATCGCAGCGGCGAGGCGACCCTGCTCGCGCCCTTCGAGTACGGCGCCATCGTCTATACGACGCTGCTGGGGTTGCTGATCTGGGGCGAGTGGCCGGACCTGGGCGACCTCGTCGGCATCGCTATCCTGGTCGGGTCCGGCCTGTATATCTGGCATCGCGAGACGCAGGTCACGCGACAATCTCCTCCAGCGCCGCCAGCAACGCCCGCAATTCCGCTGCCGCCTGGGAGCGGGGCGCCGCCTCCGTAACGCCCAGGCCCTCGGCAAAGGCGTGGCTGAACGCGGCGCGGTTGCCCAGGCCGGTGGGCAGCACGATCATGCCCCGTGCGCGCAGCTCCTGGTCCGTCGTGTCGCGCAGCCGGCTTCCGGCCGCGATGCGGTTCAGCACCAGGCAGGCCGGGCGCTTCTCGTCGGCGGCGAGCTTCATCGTGCCCTCGGCCGCCCAGATGTCCGGCGGGCTGGGCTGCACCGGCACCACCACCAGGTCCGCGCCGCGGATGGCCCGGCGCGCGTCGGTGTCGATCTGCGGCGGGCTGTCCACCAATACCGCGTCGTACTCGCGCCGCAGCCGCTCCAGCTCGCCCGCCAGCCGCCAGCCCGCCACGCCCGACAGGTGCAGCGGCGCCGCCGGCACGGGGCGGGCCATGCGCAGCGCGTGCCAGCGCGCCAGGCTGTGCTGCGGGTCAATGTCGAGCAGGGCGACCCGGCGCGTCGTCGCCATCGCGGCCGCCAGGTTGGCCGCCAGCGTGGTCTTGCCCGCACCGCCCTTCTGCTGCGCCACCGTGATGACGATCGCCATGCCCGGGACTCCGTTCTGTTGCTGGAAGCATGGCACGGTCCTGTGAAGCGCCGCCAGGGTCGCGCCGCGGCCGGGCCGATGGCACATTGCTGCGATGCACGAGCTACTGACCCCGGACGAGATGAGCCAGGCGGATGCGCTCGCCGCCGGGCTGGGCCGCTCCGGCGCCGAGCTGATGCAGGCGGCCGGCCGCGCCGTAGCAAGGGCCGCGCGGGCGTTCGGTCCATGCCGAACGCTCGTGCTGTGCGGCCCCGGCAACAATGGCGGCGACGGCTACGTGGCGGCGCGGCTGCTCGCGCAGCAGGGCTGGCCGGTCGCGGTCGCGGCATTGGCCCCGCCGCACGCCGGGTCGGATGCGGCGGAAGTAGCGGCGCGGTGGCATGGGCCGATGGCGCCGTTCGCGCCGGAGGAGGCCGCGCGCGTGGAGCTGGTGATCGACGCGGTGTTCGGCGCCGGGCTGAGCCGCGCCGTAGCGCCCGACATCGCCGCCGTGCTGGCGGCAGCAAACCGGGTACTGGCCGTGGACGTGCCGAGCGGGCTGAACGGCGCGACGGGTCAGCCGTTCGGACCAGTGCGCGCGGCGGACCTGACGGTGACGTTCTTCCGCCGCAAGCCGGGGCACCTGCTGCTGCCGGGCCGGACATTGTGCGGACCAGTCGAGCTGGCCGATATCGGGCTGCCCGCTGCAGTGCTGGACGCCATCGGCCCACGCGCCTGGGCGAACGGCCCGGCGCTGTGGCGGCTGCCGTGGCCGGACGCCAGCGCGCATAAATATACCCGCGGCCACGTCACGGTGCTGGGCGGCGCCGAGATGACCGGCGCCGCGCGGCTGGCGGCGGCTGCCGCGCGCCGGGGCGGGGCAGGGCTGGTGTCGATCGCCGCCGCCGGCCGCGGCGACGTGTATCGCGCGGGCGAGCCCGGCGTGATCGTGACCGAGGCCGACCTCGCCGAGCTGCTGCAGGACGAGCGGCGCAAGGTCTGGGTCTGCGGTCCCGGCCTCGGGCAAGAGACCGCCCATCGCGACGTGCCGGCGCTGCTGGCGGCGGGACGCAGCGTCGTGCTGGACGCCGACGCGCTCGGCGCCTACGCCGGCCGGCCCGAGGCGCTGCGCGGCGGCGCCGTGCTCACCCCGCACGAGGGCGAGTTCGCCAAGCTGTTCGGCCCCGTGGGCGACGACAAGCCCGCGGCGGCCCGGCGCGCGGCGGCGCAGACCGGCGCGGTCGTGCTGCTCAAGGGCGCGGATACCGTAGTTGCCGCGCCGGACGGCCGAGTCGCGATCAACGAGGACGCGCCGCCCTGGCTCGCGACGGCGGGAGCGGGGGACGTGCTGGCCGGGCTGGTGGCCGGCCTGCTCGCGCAGGGGATGCCGGCGTGGGAGGCCGCCAGCGCCGCAGCCTGGCTGCATGGGCGGGCGGCCGTGCTCGCCGGGCCGGAGCTGGTGGCGGAGGACCTGCCGCCCCGCTTCCCCGGCGTAATGGCCGCCGCTCATGCGGTGCAAGAAGGTTAAGAACAGGTTATGCTGCCAACTTCCCGGCCGGAGCCCTACGCATGAGTGAGACCGCAACGCCCACCCGGCTGTTCGACCGGGCCATGCGCCGCATCGCGACGGTCTGGCGCGACATGGCCGCGAGCGTGTCGCCCGGGGAGGACGAGGGCATCGCCGGACAGATGCGCGCCTGTCTGGACGCGCGCGGCGGCGAGGTCAGCGCCCGCAATCGCGCCGCCAAGCTGGCGCAGGCATATCTGAGCCTGGACGAGGAGGGGCGGCGCAATTTCCTGCGCGACCTCGCCAGCTTCGACAGCGACCCCGAGGCGGTCGCCCGCGCGTTCGAGGCGGTGCAGGCCGCCGCCGACCCGGCCGAGCGCGCCACCGCCAAGACCCGGCTGCGCCGTGCCCTGGAGCCGCCGCGCGTCAAACTGCTCAGCCAATTCACCACCATCCCCGACGGCATGAAGTTCCTGGTGGACCTGCGCGCCACCCTGCTCGACCTCACCCGCGGCGACCCGCATCTGGCCGCACTCGAGAACGATATCCGCGTGCTGCTGGCGAACTGGTTCGACGTGGGCTTCCTCGAGCTGCAGCGCATCGACTGGACCAGCCCGGCCGTGCTGCTGGAGCGCCTGGTGGGCTACGAGGCCGTGCACGAGATCAAGTCCTGGTCGGACCTGAAGAACCGGCTGGACAGCGACCGGCGCTGCTACGCGCTGTTCCACCCGCGCATGCCGAGCGAGCCGCTGATCTTTGTCGAGGTCGCCCTCGTGCGCGGCCTGTCCGACAGCGTGCAGCGATTGTTGGATAAAAAAGCTCCATTGCTTGACCCGCGTGAGGCCGACACCGCCATCTTCTACTCCATCAGCAACTGCCAGCGCGGGCTGGCCGGCGTCAGCTTCGGCAACTTCCTCATCAAGCGCGTCGTGGACCTGCTGTCGACGGAGTTCCGCAATCTCAAGACGTTCGCGACCCTCTCTCCCATCCCGGGCTTCCGCCGCTGGCTCCAAGCCCGGCTGGACGCGGACGACGTGACCTTGCTGAGCGAGGAGGAGTCGGCGAGCCTGCGGACGGCGGCGCCGGCCGACGCGGCGGCCCCTGAGACCGGGCCGCCGGCGCTGAACGCGATCCTGAGCCGCCGAGGCTGGCACCGCGACCCGGCCATGCTGCGCGCCGCGGAGCCGGTGCTGGTGCGGCTCGGCGCGCAGTACCTGCTGATGGAGAGCCGGGGCAAGCGCGCCGCCGACCCGGTCGCGCACTTTCATTTGAGCAACGGTGCGCGGGTAGAACGAGTCAATATGCTGGCCGACACCTCGGACAAGGGGATCAAGGAGAGCGCGTCGCTCATGGTCAACTACCTCTACGACCCGGCGAAGATCGAGGACTATCACGAGGCCTATGCCGGCGAGGGCAAGCGTAATGCCAGCACCACGGTACGGCGCCTCGCCCGAGGCTGGTCATGACGGGGGGCTGGTCGTGAACGCGCCTGCCCCGGCGCCGGCCGGGCTGGGCACGGCGCGGCTGGCGCTGCTGCGCCAGGTCGAGCGCAAGCTGCTGTGGCTATCCTCCTGGGCGATCCACAACGCGAAC
>JBBSIT010000184.1:0-7311 GCA_038231995.1 Acetobacterales bacterium
CGGCGAACATATCGTTGCGCCCGCCATTGATCTGTTCGGCGTTGTGATAGAAGGCGTGGATCGGGCTGGGCAGCACCTCGTTCTGCGCCTGCGCCGGAGGCGGCACCTCGATGAGGAACGGGGCGTTGGGCATGCGCGGGAAGCGCGGGTCGGGTTTGCCGTCCTTCCACGTCGTCAGGAAAGGCAGCACCGAGCCGTCATGGTCGCGCTGCAGCGTCTGCTCAGGCGTGGCGTTGGCCAGGCCGTTGGCGCCGGGGAACAGGCCGTAGAGATGATCGAAGCTCCGGTTCTCCGCGAAGATCACCAGGACATGGCCGATGCGTCCGAGTTGGGCATCCGTCACCGGGGCGTCCGAACCCTGGGCGGCGGCGGCGCCCGCGGCCAGCAGCCCGGCGCCCAGAATGCAGCCGAGCCATTTCGTGCGTTGCGCGATCATGTCCGATATCTTCCCCGCCGCTCCGGCAACGATAACGCCGATCGCGACATCCCGCCACCGCTCGTTACAGGGCGCATGGCCCGGTGCGGATCTACTCGGGTCCGCCGAGCATGCGGATGATCTCCTCCTGCTGCGGGCTCATCGGCAGGCCTACCGTGTCGTTCCGCTGTCATGAAGCGAAATCGGGCGATGCCGCATGGTCGAGTTCAGCCCTCGCTCTCCGCCCGGGTCCAGTCGCGCCACAGCAGGATGAGCGCCGCCATGATCGCGGGACCGAGGAACAGGCCGAGCAGCCCGAAGGTCTCCACCCCGCCGACGATGCCGAGCAGGACCCAGAGGAAGGGCAGGCGCGTCGCACCCCCGATCAGCACCGGCCGGACAGCGTGGTCGGCGACGAACACCACCACCAGCCCAAAGGCGAACAGCGCGGCCGCGGCCACGCTCTGCTCCTGCGCCACGAGCAGCAGCGCGGCGGCGCCGAACACCAGCGGTGCGCCGAACGGAACCATGGCGGCCACCGCGGTCAGCGCGCCCAGCAGCGCCGGATGCGGCACGCCGGCGAACGCGTAGGCGACGCCCAGCAGCGCGCCCTCGCCCAGGCCGACGAGCACGAGGCCGTCCACCGTCCCGTGCACGGAGGCGATGACCTGCGCTCCCAGCCGCTCGCCTCGCGGACCCAGCAGGCGGCGGCTGGCCGTCAGCATCTGGGCGGTGATGCGCGTCCCGTCCCGGAACAGGAAGAACAGCGCGAGCAGGATGAAGCCGAACAGCACGGCGCCGTGGACCAGTTGGGCGCCGAACTGGCGGCCGACCTGGAACAGGTCGGCGCGGTCGAGCCGCCCGAGCAGCGCGGACGCAGCCGCCGGGTCGGCGAGGTTCGCCTGCCACCACCCCGCCGCCTGGGCGCCGCCCAGCGGCAGGTGGGCGATCCAGCCTGGCGCCGGCACGCCGCCCGTCCGGGCCTCGCGCAGCCAATCCAGCGCGATGCGGGCCTCGTGACTGAGCTGCACGGCCGCGAAGGCGAGCGGCACGACGAACAGCAGCGTGACGCCCAGGGTGAACAGCGCCGGCAACAGGATGTCATGCCGGCCCGGTGTCCAGCGCCGCCGCGCGCGCTCGTACAGCGGCCAGGTGGCAATCGCGAGGATGCCGGCCCAGGCCAGCGCCGGGAGCAGGCCCTGCAAGGTCCACAGGCCCAGCAGCGTGAGGCCGACCGCCAGCGCCACGCGCGCGGCGCGCTGGCTGCGGCTCGCGTCGAGGGCGGGCGGGTCTGGTTCGATGATGTCCATCCCGGTCCGGTGGCGACCTCCCTGGTCAGATAGTCCTGGGACCGGACGAAGCATGAGCGTCGGCCGGCGCCGGGACAAGCCGTGGGGCATGACGTGAGGCGTCGCGAGCAGTATCAAGGGGCAAACAGGGGAGACGCTCCATGCCCATGAACCGCCGCAGCCTCATCGCCGGGACCGCAGCCGCCGCCACTATCGGCCGCGCGCGCGCCCAGACCGCCCAAATGCCGACCCTCCGCGTCGGCGTCCTGACCGACCTGTCCGGACAGTACCGCGACAACTCCGGCCCGACCTCGGTGCTGGCCGCAAAGCAGGCGGTGGAGGATTTCCAGCCGGAGGCGAAGGGGTTCAAGGTCGAGATCCTCTCGGCCGACCACCAGCAGAAGCCGGATGTGGGCGCCGCGGTGGCCCGGCAGTGGTTCGACCGCGAAGGCGTGGGCGCCATCGCCGACGTGAACAACACCGCGATCGCGCTGGCAGTTCGCACGCAGGCGATTGAGAAGGACAAGGCCCTGCTCATCAGCGGGGCGGCGTCGGCGGACCTGACGGGCAAGTACTGCAGCGCGAACATGGTGCACTGGGCGCCCGACACCTGGGGCGATGCGCACTCCACCGGCAACGCGCTGCTGAAGGGCGGCGGCAAGAGCTGGTTCCTCGTCGTCGCCGACTACATCTTCGGCCACACGCTGGAGCGCGAGGTGATCGGCCTGGTGGAGGCCGGCGGCGGCAAGGTGCTCGGCAGCATCGCCTACCCGTTCCCCGGCACGACGGATTTCTCCTCCTTCCTGCTGCAGGCGCAGGCGAGCGGCGCCGACGTGGTCGCGTTCTGCAACACGGGCGGCGACATGGAGAACAGCATCAAGCAGGCGCACGAATTCGGCCTGACCCGCGGCGGCAAGACCGTGGCTGCCATGTTCGGCTTCATCACCGAGATGAAGGCGCTGGGGCTCGAGACCGGCCAGGGCCTGTACATGACCGAGCCGTTCTACTGGGACCTGAACGACCGCACCCGCGCCTTCACGAAGCGCTTTCTGCTGAAGGCCGGCGACAACTACCCCAGCAGCCTGCATGCCGGCGCCTACAGCGCCACGCTGCACTACATGAAGGCCGTAGCAGCCATGGGGCCGGACAAGGCGCGCGCCTCGGGCCGGGCGGCGATCGCGGCGATGAAGGCCATGCCGACCGACGACGACTGCTTCGGCGCTGCCAGCATCCGGTCCGACGGCCGCTTCCTCTGCGCCAACTACCTGTTCCAGGTGAAGTCCCCCGCCGAGAGCAAGGGTCCGTGGGACATCTACAAGCCCATCTCGGTCACGCCGGGCGACCGGGCGTTCCGGCCGCTGGCGGAGGGCGGCTGCACCATGGGCGCGGCCTGACCATGGAGGGCGTGTCCGCCCCGCCGCCCCCCTCCGGCGCCGACGCTGTGCCGGACAGCCGCGGCCTGAACCTGTATCGGGCCGACCCGGCGCTGGCGCGCCTGGCCTCGCTCTATCTGCCGCCCGAGCTGGACGCCCATCTCGCGCCGCATCTCGACCGGCTCGGCGCGCTGGCCGGAGGGCGGTTGGACGAGCTGGCCGGCGCCGCCGACCGCAACCCGCCGGTGCTGCACCAGCGCACCCGGCGCGGCGAGGACGTGCAGCGCATCGAGAAGCATCCCGCCTACGCCGAGATGGAGCGGCTCGCGTTCGGCGAGTACGGCCTGGCCGCCCTGTCGCATCGCGGCGGCGTGCTGGGCTGGCCCGACCCGATGCCGCCAGCGGCCAAGTACCTCATCACCTACCTGTTCGTGCAGGCCGAGTTCGGGCTGATGTGCCCGGTCAGCATGACCGACAGCCTGACCCGCACGCTGCGGCGGTTCGGCGACCCGGCGCTGGTCGCGCGCCACCTGCAGGCGCTGCTCAGCCAGAACATGGACGCGCTGCACCAGGGCGCGATGTTCATGACCGAGCAGGGCGCCGGGTCGGATGTCGGCGCGACCACGGTTGCGGCCGAGCCGGAGGCGGACGGGACGTGGCGGCTGCACGGGGACAAATGGTTCTGCTCGAACCCCGACGCGGACCTCGCGATGGTGCTGGCGCGGCCGGTGGGGGCGCCGGCCGGCCTCCGGGGCGTGTCGCTGTTCCTGCTGCCGCGCCGGTTGCCGGACGGGCAGCCGAATGCCTATCGGATCGTGCGGCTGAAGGACAAGCTCGGCACGCGCTCGATGGCCAGCGGCGAGATCCGGCTGGAGGGCGCGACAGCCTGGCTGGTGGGTGAGCCGGGCGCCGGGTTCCGGCAGATGGCCGACATGGTCAACAACTCCCGCCTGTCAAACGGCGTGCGGGCGGCCGGGCTGATGCGCCGCGCCGTGACGGAGGCGATGTTCGTGGCCCGGCACCGCGTGGCGTTCGGCAAGCGGCTGATCGACATGCCGCTGATGCGCCGGCAGCTCGCGAAGATGCTGGTGTGTTCCGAGCAGGCGCGCAGCATGATGTTCCAGACGGCCGACGCGCTGCGCCGCAGCGATGCGGGCGAGCCCGGCGCCTACGCCCTGCTGCGGATCATGACGCCGCTGCTCAAGTTCCGCGCCTGCCGCGACGCCCGCAAGGTGGCGGGCGACGCGATGGAGGTGCGCGGCGGCTGCGGCTATATCGAGGAGTGGCCGGACGCGCGCGTGCTGCGGGACGCGCATCTCGGCTCGATCTGGGAGGGCACCAGCAACGTCGTCGCGCTCGACGTGCTGCGGGCGGCGGCGCGGGAGGGCGCGCTGGAGGTGTTGCGTGGGCACCTGCACGGCCTGGCCGCCGGCAGCCCGGGCCTGCCCGAGGCGCTGCCCGCGCTCGGCCGCGCCGTCGGGCTCGCGGAGGCCGCCATGGCGGAAGGCGGCGCCGGGTTTGCCCGCCAGGCGGCGTCGGCGCTGTATCACGCGGCGTCGGCAATCGCGATGGCGTGGGAGGCGGCCCGCCTGGACGACCCGCGGCGCCTCGCCCTGGCGCGCATGGTCCTCACCCACCGCCTGCTCCCGCGCGACCCGCTCGCGGCGTTGCACGACGCCGATCAGCTCGATGAGGTCCTGGGGTTCGAGTGATTAGGGCGACATCATCATCGAGATCGGCGAAGCCGGCCTGGGCGCCGGGCGAGCCCCGGCGCACCCCGTTCACCCGCAGCAGCCGAAGGTCATGCCGCTGTCGGTCGGCTACTGCTGACCGACGTCGCCCTTGTAGTCCAGCCACACGTTGACCTGCTGGCCGTCCTTCGTCGCGGTGCCGCGCCAGACGCCGCCGTCGTCCATGTGCAAGCCGTTGACGTTCTGGAAGCCGTGGTCCGCGATGCGGCGCTGGGCCTCGCCCATGCTGAAGGAGTTGGCGCCGTGAGCGGGCTGGGGCGCGTTGGCGTTCGTGGTCGCGACGGCCTGGTTGGTGTCGCCCCCGGCCGCGTTCGTGCCCGAAATGGCGACGCCGGGGTTGGCGCCGGTGGCGTTGGTGCCCAGCGTGCGATCCGTGGCGCGGCCGAGGGCGGTGCCGGGCGGGTTGCCCGGCGTGCCGTCCGGGGCGTTGGCGCCGGGATTGGTCCCGGTCGCGTTGGTCCCGGTCGCGTTGGTCCCGGTCGTGTCGGTCCCGGTCGCGTCGGTCCCGAGCGTGCGGTCCATGGCGCTGCCTGCTGCCATGCCGCCGGGCGGGGTGCTGGGCGCGGGAAGAGTCGTATTCTGGGCCGGCATGGCCGGGGACGCGGCGAGGGCGCCGATGACGCCGAGCGCCGCCCTGGTCTTCTGATCGAGTTGCCCGGTCGGCTGCAAACCGTTCCTTTCTTGAAAGTGCATCACAGCGGCTGAAGTGTCTGGCCCCCAAATGCCGTCGACATGTCCTGCAGAGAAGCCCTGCTTGTTGAGCCTCTGTTGCATGTCCTTGATCTGCTCAGCTTTAAGCTGAAGCGGAACGGTTTCTGCCTGGTTCGGCAGCACCCTGCTGCCTTGGTCCCGCTGAGCCATGACAGGACTCGTTGCCATTACGCCAGCAGCGACGACCATGACTAAAGAGGTGCGGTTCATAGTACTTTCCTCACCTAATGCTAGGAGACGTTTCGTGGCCTGCTCGCCGAAAGGCAGGACAACGGTGTCCCGCCTTCGAGCGCGTCGTTTGAACCCGGCGAAGCCGGTCGTCCTTGTTCCTGCGTCGTGTCACCCACAGCAGTTCCCCCGAGCAGCACCTGGGTTTGCGGCGCAACAGCCTCGCCGCTGCGCCGGTGACAATCATCGCCGTTGCTGAACCCCCGCCGGCTGCTGCTGGTGGGGGTTGCCGGACCCGGTCTTGCTGGAGAAGCAACCGAGCTCGTAGCAGCCGAACAGGGCCGCAGCCCCGGCCCCGATGGCGACCTTGGCGCCGGTGGACAAGCCGGTGGATCCGGCCTGATCGTCCTGCTGTGCGGCGCCTGCCTGTTGTGCGGGAACTGCCCGCCCGCCCGCACCGACCGTCACTCCCACGCGCTGCGCCTGCTGCGGTCCGCCGCCAGCCGGCATGTAATCGACCGTGATCTGCCGTCCGGGCCGCACTGACCCGATATAGGCGGCGAAGGCGGCGACGCTGGGGAACACGCGCCCATCGACGGCGATGATCTGGTCGCCGACGTTGAAGCCGGCCTGGGCGCCGGGCGAGCCCCGGCGCACCCCGTTCACCCGCAGCAGCTCGAAGGTCATGCCGCTGTCGGTGATCTGCTGCGCCCGTCCGACGTCGATGCCGAGCGCGCCGCCGCGCCGCGGCAGTTCAGTGGCCTGCCGTGCGGATAGCAGCTGGTAGCCCATCTGGTTCTCCGCCTGCGCCGGGCTCGGCACGCATTGCAGGCTGAGGAACGAGGCTGCGAGGAGCGCTGCGGCCGTGCGATTGACCATGGTCCCTACCTTCCGTGTGGGTTGATGCGCCTGCGCAGGCGGGAGCGGCTCAGACCGACATCGTGCCTTCGTCGGGCAACTGGCCGTTCGGCGTCGCGGCATTCACCACGTTCGGCAGGTGCTGGCTGAGCTGGGACAGGAAGTCCTGGGGCTGCATGCCGGCCTGGCTCGCCATGCCCTGGACCTGGTTCTCGCCGAACACGCTCTGCAGCTGCTGCGGGGAGACCGGCTGGTTCGGGTCGTTGCTGACCCATGACTGGGCGATGTTGCCCAGTCCGGCCTGCTGGAATCTCGACACGAGGCCGTTGATCCCGCCGCCCGTGCCCTGGTTGACTGTGGCGCCGGCCTGTCCGCCGCCGCCCAGCAGGTTCATGAGCACGCCGCCTATGCCGGAGGAGGTGCCGCCTGCACCGCCCATCAGGCCGCCGATAACCGAACCAAGAAGACTCATGTTCAAGATCCTATGCAGGGTTAAGGAGAGAGTAGTAAGCGGTGATCGCCCTGGAAGTTGCGCGGTCCGGCGTCACGTCGCGACCTCCGCGTCCGGCGTCCGGCTGCGCGCCCGGCGCGCGGCCATGAACTGTTCGAACTCCGCCTTGTCCCGCGCCTGGCGCAGCCGGTCCAGATAGGCCTGGAACTCGCGCTGCTCCTCCTCCAGCCGGCGCAGCGTCTCGCTGCGGTAGTCGTCGAAGGCGCGGTTGCCGCTCGACATGCCCCAGCCTTGC
>JBBSIT010000185.1:0-7304 GCA_038231995.1 Acetobacterales bacterium
CCCATGAGCGCGTGCGGGTCGGCGCCGGCCATGTTGAAGAACACGAGATAGGTCGGCGCGTTGTCCAGGAACGAGGACAGCAGCCCCGTCATCCAGAAATACGCCGCGTTGTGCGGCTGCCCGTCCGCCGCGGTGGCCAGCGCCACGAGCGGTGCCAACGCCCCCGAGGCGCCCGCCCGCAGGATCGCGAGCGCGGGCAGGATGGTCACGAAGATGCCTGCGAACAGATAGACCACCTCCAGGATCGGGTCCCAGGTGAAGGCGTTCTCGATCCGCACGCGTCTGTTCGTCGTCGCCCAGGACAGGCCGGCCAGCCCCAGCAACACGATGTCGCGCGCGAGGCCCTGCAGCGGGACCTCGATGCCGCCGAGATGGACGGACACGCCGGGCTTCCAGACGCCGCTCAGGAACACGGCCGCGACGGCGCCGAGCAGGTAGATCAGGTTGTGCACGCTCCTGAACCCGACCCGCATCGGTCCGACCTGCCGCGGCCCGCCGTCGCGCCGCCACATCCAGCGGTCGAGCGCGTAGAAACCGCCCAGCAGCAGGACGCTGCACAGCAGCATGGGGCCGATCATGTGCGTCAGCGTCCAGCCGAACGCGACGCCCTGCAGAAAGCCGAGGAACAGCGGCGGGTCGCCCAGTGGCGTGAGCGAGCCGCCGATATTGGCGACCAGGAATATGAAGAACACCAGCACATGGGCGTTGCGGCGGCGCTTCAGGTTGGCCTGGATCAGCGGCCGCACCATCAGCATGGCGGCGCCCGTCGTGCCGGTGACGCTGGCCAGCGCGGTGCCGAGGGCGAGCAGCCCCGTGTTGACGCCCGGCGTGCCGACCAGGTTGCTGCGGACGCGGATGCCGCCCGAGATGACGAACAGCGCGAACAGCAGGATGATGAAGGGCAGGTACTCCAGCAGCGCTGTGTGCAGCACCTCGCCGAAGGCCAGCCCGGGGCCGTGCACGACCGCGAACGGCACGAGGAACAGCCCGGCCCAGCCCGCCGCGGTCTTGCCGAAATGCCGGTGCCAGAACCGCGGCGCCAACTGCGGCAGCACCGCGATCGACAGCAGCAGCCCGGCGAAGGGCAGCACCCACCACGGGCTCAGCGCCGCGCCATCCATGTGCTGCGCCTCCACGGCCGCGGCTGGCCCCACCCCGCACAGGCTTGCCGCCAGCAGAACCCGCCCTGATCGCGTAGCCCAAGTCGCCAAGATCGCCCTCATCCGCGCTGTTGCCTGGCGCCTTAGTAGAGGAGGGCAGAGTTTCCGGTAAGGCGTGAGCGCCGGCGTGTCATGCGCCTCGTTGGCGCCCGGTAGACGCCGGGGCCGCAGTCTCACCCGGGCGCACGCGGCCGAGCAGGGTCGAGAGATGCGTTCCCGTGACGCCGTGCGCGAGCACGGAAGCCGCGGCGGCGAGGCTGACGGCCGGCCATATCGCGGCGATGCCCGTCCGCTGCTGCGCGTCGCAGGCGTAGAAGAGCGCCGCAGCGCCCATGGGGCCGAACCAGCCAGTGAACAGGGCTTGGGACAGCGGGCGCGTCCAGGGCATCCAGCGGCGCAGCAGCAGCCAGGCCGGCAGGCGCCGGAGCAGCAGCACGCCCGTTGCGAATGCGGCCCCGCGCCAGCCCAGCGCGCCCCAGGCTGCCCAAGGCGCCGCGATGCCGAACAGGATCATGACCGGCAGGTCGAAGAAGCGCCCGAACGCCTCGTTGAAGTGCTCCTGCCGCTGCTGCTGCTCGTCCTCCAGCGCCTCCTTCAGCATGGAGCCGGCGACGAAGGCGGCGAGGATGCCGCTGCCGTCCAGCACTCGCATGGCTGCAAGCGTCGTGATCGAGAGCGAGAGTGACACGGTCAGCAGCGAGGTCCGCTCCGCATCCGGCCTCTGCCGCGCCCAGCGCAGGACGTGGCAGGCGATCCAGCCTGCTGCCGCGCCGACGGCGACGGCGGCGCCCACCTCCCAGAGCAGGACGTGGAGCAACCAGTCTGTCAGGGCCGCGCCGGGCGATGGCGAGGCGAGCAGCAGGATCGGCAGCATGACCAGCGGCAGCACGAGCCCATCATTGGCGCCGCTCTCGGCCGTGATCGCGTAGCGCAGGTCGTCCGGCACGGCCTTGCGGGCGAGCCGCCCGGTGACAACCGGCGCGGACAGCACCGGATCGGTCGGCGCCAGGGCGGCCCCGACCAGGAGACAGACGAGCGGCGGCAGCCCGAGCGCCGCGGCGGCCACGAGGCTACCAGCCACCCACATGAGCAGCATGCCCGGCCCGAGCGCCACGGCGAGGCCGCGCCAATGGGCTGCCATCCACCCCCGGGGCAATCGCATCGCGGCGCCGGTGACGGAAATCGCGAGCGTCACCCGCGCAACCTCGCGCAGGATAGCGGCGTCGTGGGGGCTGCCTCCGGGGGCGAAATGCAGCAAGCCGAACCCGAGCGGCCCGAACGCCACGCCGGCCGCAGCGCAGACGAGCGGCTCGGACACCCATAGCCGCGCGTTGACCAGGCCGGATGTCGCCCCGAGGGCGACCAACAGGCCCGCCACGCACAGCGTGAGGAGCCAGGCGTCAGCGGCGATCATGGCCCGATGCTTGCTGGCGCATACCGGGGTTCCTTGTCTTGGACCCTCGGCATAGCGGCCCGATTTGTTCGCGGCCACCCCTGTCGAACCCATTTGGAACATTTGCGGAGTCAAAAATGCGCAAGTAGCGCCGGCGGCATGCCGCAAGCCCTGTTCCTGCATGGCGCTCAGAACGCCTTGGTCGCGCTGCTCAACCTCCGCGAGGAGCGGCCCAGCGAGGCGCCGTGTCGCGCCGAGGCGGCCCTGCGCGGATAGGTCGCGAATGCATATTGCAGGCGCCGCCGGGCCGTGCCTATCGTAACGACGCCGCGCCGGCTGGCTGCGTCCGGCGCCCCAGAGGAGGTGAGCGATGCCGTCCAGCCTCACCATCGCGTTCAGCGCTCCCATCCCCGAGTTCAGCGCCGCGTTCGCGACGGACGACTTCGGGGCGCCGACCACGCTGACGCTCACGGCCTATCTCGGCGCGTCCGTCGTCGGGCAGGTGAATGCGGTCGGCGCCGTCCCGGCTCGGTTCGTTTTCCCCGAGGGAGTGATCCGCTTCAGCGGCGCCTTCGATCGCGTCGTGCTGGACGACCCGGCGTCGCCGGCCTTCGCGCTTGGCAACATCACGGTCGGCGCCGTCCCGGTGCCGGAGCCGGCGTCGCTCGCGCTGATTGCCGCCGGGCTGCTGTCGCTGGGCGCTGCGCGGTGCTGGGCGGGTGCGGCTGCGGTCCTGCTCGGCCTCGGCCTCGTCACTCCCGCCTCGGCGCAGCTGGCGCTCCGCACCAAGGTGGTCACGACGCAGGAGATGGTGGTCACGGCGAACCCGGTCGCCTCCCAGGTGGGCGCGCAGGTACTGCGCGACGGCGGCAACGCCATCGACGCGGCGATCGCGGTCGAAGCGGTGCTTGGCCTGGTCGAGCCGCAGGCGACCGGCGTCGGCGGCGGCGGGTTCCTCGTCTACTTCGACGCAGCCACCCGCCGGGTCACGACGTACGATGCACGCGAGACGGCGCCGGCGGCCGCCAACGAGTTCTACTTCTACGGCTCCAACCGCAGCCCGCTCGGCTTCTCCGCCGCCGTGCTCAGCGGGAAGTCGGTGGGCGTTCCGGGCGTCGTCAAGCTGTGGGAGACGGTGCAGCGCCGGCATGGGTCGCGCACGCTGGCGGCGATGCTGCAGCCCGCCATCGGGCTGGCGACGGCGGGGTTCCCGATCTCGCCGCGCATGGCCGCCTCGATCGACGGCTCCAAGACGGCGCTGGCCCAGGACGCGAACGCCGCCGCCTATTTCCTCAACCCGGACGGCTCGGCCAAGGCGGCCGGCGCCTTGCTGCAAAACCCGGCCTACGCGCAGGTGCTCGCGCGGATCGCCTGCGCCGGGGCGCGGGCGTTCTACGAGGGGCCGATCGCGCGCGCCATCGTCGATACCGTCATCGGGGACAGCCGCCCGGGCGGACCCGGCGCCATGACGCTCTCGGACCTGGCGAACTATCGCGTGATCGAGCGGATTCCGGTCTGCGGCGAGTATCGCGCCTACATCGTCTGCGGCATGGGCCCGCCCTCGTCCGGCGGCGTCGCCGAGCTGCAGATGCTGGGGATGCTGAGCCCCTTCGACCTCGCCGCGTTCGGGCCGGACAGCGTTGAGACGGTGCACCTGTTCCTGCAGGCGAACCGGCTCGCCTTCGCCGACCGCAACTTATACCTGGCCGACCCCGATTTCGTCGCCGTGCCGACCGCCGGGCTGATCGACCCGGCCTATGTCGCGTCGCGCGCGGCGCTGGTCGGGCTCGGGCCGCTCGCGCCGGGCCTGGCGCCCGCCGGCACGCCGCCCGGCGCCAACAGCGCCGTCACCACCGACGTCAGCCCGCCGCGGTTCGGCGGCACCAGCCACGTCTCGATCGTGGACCGCTTCGGCAACGTCGTGTCCATGACGCTCACCGTGGAGAGCGGGTTCGGCAACAACCGGCTGGTCAACGGCTTCATCCTGAACAACGAGCTGACCGACTTCTCGTTCGACCCCGGCCCCGCCTCGGCGCCCGTCGCCAACCGCGTGCAGGGCGGCAAGCGGCCGCGCAGCTCGATGTCGCCCACCATCGTGTTCACCCGTGACGGCCGGCCGGCCTTCGTGGCCGGCTCGCCCGGCGGCGCCTCCATCATCGGCACGACCACGCAGGCGATGGTGGCGATGATCGACCATGGGCTCGACCCGCAGCAGGCGGCGAACCAGGCGCATTACCAGAACAACAACACGGCCACGACCACGCTGGAGTCGCTGTTCTCCGCGACGATCCCGCCCGGGCAGCCCGGCGGCGCGCCAGCTGGCACGACCGGCCTGCTCGGCCCGTTCGACGTGCGCAGCCTGGCGCCGGCGCTGACCGCGCTGGGCTACACGATAGGGCCAGCGCCGTCCGTGCTGACGAGCGGGTTGAGCTTGATCGCGATCAAGCCGACCGGCACCGAGGGCGGCGCCGACCCGCGGCGGGAGGGCATCGCCGCCGGGCGCTGAGCCGCCGCGCTAATCCTTCGTCCGCGCCGCCCGCCGGGCCGGCTTGGGCTCAGGCTTGCTGTTGAGCCACCACTTCACCGGCTCTGGTTCCGGTCCCGGCTCTGGCTTCGGCTTCCTGGCCGGAGCGGGGCGCGGCGCCGCGAGCCGGGCGGCATGGTCCGCGAGCGAGGCGCGCAGCGACTCCAGCTCCGCTTCCTGCTTGCCGGATAGCGCGCGCGCCTCGCGCAGGGCGGCATCGGAGTGCCCGAGCCTGGTCTCAAGCTCGCGGACCGAGACCTGCGCCCGTTCGAGCATCCGCTCGGCCCGCTCGCGCACGGTGCGCTCCGTGGCGAGCTGCGCCTGCGCTTCGGCCAGCCTCGGGTCGTGGGCGGGCGGGGCGGCGCCCTCCGGGCCGCGCCGCTTGGGCACGGCGGCGCGCTCGACGACGACCTCGCCGTCCTGCACGTAGCGGTGCCGGGCTGGCTTGCCGTTGCCATAGCCGGCCTGCAGCACGCCCTGCATTCGGGGGCTGCGGGAGGCGCCGCCGCTCAGTTTGTCGAGCGCTTGGCGAATGCGCGTCTCATCCAGGTCCGGCGCAGTGTCGCGGTCGCCTTGGGTTGCGGGTCCGGCGTTGGACGGCAAGGTTGCTCTCTTCAGCACAATTTCAGTGTCTCACGGTTCGCCTGGCTGCATGCGAAGTCATGAGCAGCGCGGCATCTGGATTTCATTGCTGGTTGGTCGGGCGCTCACCTGCCGGACCGAGGATCTCCGCAATATCGATAACTTGGATAATGCGGCGCTGAAACGCAAGCTCTTCCCGCGAATTGTTTGCGCAGCCGGTCAGGAACGGCTCCAGCAGAACGTCAGCTCATGCTTGTTGTGCCAAAGATGCGTCAGCGATCCGCCGGGGATGGCGGCGAACGCGGCGGCCGAGTCGTGGTCGGTGGCGCCCTGGAACTTCACGCTGCACACGATCCGGCCCGGCGCGTCCGCGGCCAGCCACCGCTGCATCAGCGCCAGCATGCGCGCGGGATAGGCGATGACGTCGCACACCAGCCAGTCCACCGGCCGGGGATCGAGGGCGAAAGCGCTCTCGATCACCTGCGACACGCCGGGCAGCGCCGCGATGGCCGGGTCGAGCGGCGCCTTGTCCACCGCCGTCACGGCAGCGCCCAGCGTGGCGATCGCCCAGGTCCAGCCGCCCGGCGCCGCGCCGAGGTCGAGGCAGTGCTCGCCGGGCTGGGGCCAAGCGCCCATGCGGGTGCAGGCCTCCCACAGCTTCAGGTAGGCGCGGCTGGGCGGACCCACGCGGTCCTCCTCGAAGCGGCACTCGCCCAGGGGAAAAGGGCTGGTCTTGCTCGGGCTGGCCAGCAGCCGGTCGGGGGCGAGCAGGGTCCAGGCGCCGAGATGGGACGTGGGCGCAGGCTCGGGGAAGCGCAGCGGGCGCGCCCGCACCGGCGGCAGCCGCGCCTCGATCAGCGCAATGCGGCGGTGCTGCCCGGCCGCGTAGGCCGACCAGTTGCGCTGCATCGCCCGCAGCGCGTCGGCCGCGGCCTTGACCGACGGCGCGGGATGCTCGGCCGGCTGCGTCCAGGTGTCGAGCGCCCAGGCGGAGCGGGCCGGCAGGTCCGGCGACAGGGCGAGCCGGCCGTGCCAGGCCTCCACCACGACGCCCATCCGGGCCAGCTCCTCGGCGAGCGGCGCCTCGAACCCCTCGGCGGCGAGGTAGGCGCTGCGGATCATCGGGGCCGCAGCGCGGACAACCCCAGCAGTAGCCAGCCCAGCATGAGCAGCGTGCCGCCCACGGGCGCCGCCGGCCCCAGGCGCACGCCGGCCAGCACGGAGAGATAGACGGCGCCGCAGAACAGCAGGAGGCCGAGCGCGAAGGCGCCGCCGGCGAACCGAACGAGGCGGCCGCCGCGCGGCGCCCAGAGCCCGCACGCCACGAGCGCCAGCGCGTGCCACCCCTGCATCTGCACGGCGTTGCCCAAGGCGCGGGCGGCTGCCGCGTCCGGCCCGTGCGCGGCGTAGGCGGCGGCCGCGACGGCGAGCAGCCCCGCCAGGGAGCCGAGGGCGACCCAGAATCTGTCCATGGAGAGGACGTTAGAGCGGTTTCAGGTCAACTGGCGACACTCTCGTCGCCGGGCGGCCTGAGGTGCCGCGGGAAACAAGGGCTAGAGCGATTTAACCCTGGGTGAAATCGATCTAAACCACGTCTAAACCCAGTCAAGTTTGGTAATCATAGTCACGCCCATGTGATCCGGGG
>JBBSIT010000186.1:0-7300 GCA_038231995.1 Acetobacterales bacterium
GCCGGGAACGGCACCGAGCCGCCGAGGGCGGCCTGTGTCTCCGCCGGCAGCGCCTCCAGCATCGGCGTGGAGAACAGGCCCGGCGCTATGGTCGCCACGCGGATACCCACCCGCGCCAGCTCGCGCGCGATCGGCAGCGTCATGCCGGCGACCCCTGCCTTCGAGGCCGCGTAGGCCGCCTGGCCGATCTGCCCGTCGAAGGCTGCGATTGAGGCGGTGTTGACGATCACGCCGCGCTCGCCGTCCGCCCTGGGCGCGTTGCGCGCCATCGCGGCGGCGGCGAGCCGGATCATGTTGAAGGTGCCCACCAGGTTGACGGCGATCACCTTCGCGAAGCTCTCCAGTCGGTGCGGCGCGTCGCGGCCCAGCACCTTCTCGCCGATCGCCACCCCGGCGCAGTTCACCAGCCCGTGCAGGCCGCCGAACGCCCGCCCGGCCTCGTCCACCGCTGCCTGTCCGTCCGCCTCCAGCGTGACGTCGGCGCGGACGAAGCGGGCGCTCTCGCCCAGCTCCTGCCGCACGGCCTCGCCGCCCGCCGCGTTCAGGTCGGCGAGGACGACCTTGGCCCCTTGCGCACACAGCATGCGGGCGGTGGCGGCGCCGAGGCCAGACCCCCCGCCGGTGACGATAAACGCGCTGCTGCTGATCTGCATGCCGTTATCCCTTCAATGTCGTATCGCCGGGCAGGCTGCCTGCCGGGTGCACGGCTCAGCCCGCCCGTTCGAGGGCGAGCGCGATGCCCTGGCCGCCGCCGATGCACATGGTCACCAGCGCGTAGCGCCCGCCGATGCGGGCCAGCTCGTAGGCCGCCTTGACCACCAGGATCGCCCCGGTCGCGCCGACGGGGTGGCCGAGGGCGATCCCGCCGCCGTTGGGGTTGGCGCGGGCAGGGTCTAAACCCAGCTCGCGCGCGACGGCGCAGGCCTGGGCGGCGAAGGCCTCGTTCGACTCGATCACGTCGAAATCTCCGATGGCGAGGCCGGTCCGCTCCAACAGCCGGCGCACGGCCGGCATCGGGCCGATGCCCATCTCCGACGGCTCGACGCCGGCATGGGCGTAGCCGACAATGCGGGCCAGCGCGGCGCGTCCCTCGCGCCGGGCCAGCTCCTCCTCCATCAGCACGACCGCGGCGGCGCCGTCGTTGATGCCGGACGAGTTGCCCGCGGTCACGGAGCCGTCCTTGCGGAACGCCGGGCGCAGGCTGGCGAGCATTGCCGCCGTGGTCCCGGCCTTCGGGTGCTCGTCGGTGTCGAAGCTGGCCGTAGCGCGGCCGCGCTTGACTTCCACGGGCAGGATCTGGTCGCGGAACCGCCCGGCCTCGATCGCGGCGGCGCGGCGCTGGCTCTCCAGCGCGAAGGCGTCCTGCTCCTCGCGCCCGATGCCCCACCGTTCCGCGACGTTCTCCGCCGTCATGCCCATGATGCCGTGGCCGAACGGGTCGGTCAGGACGCCGGTCAGGTGGTCCACCGCCGTGGCGTCGCCCATGCGCTGGCCGAAGCGAGCGGATTGCAGCAGGTGCGGCGCGCGGCTCATGCACTCCGCGCCGCCGGCCACCGCCGCGTCGGCGTCGCCCAGCATGATCGACTGCGCGGCCGAGATGATCGCCTGCACGCCGCTGCCGCACAGCCGGTTGAGCGTCAGGGCCGGCGCCTCCTTGGGCACGCCGCCCTCGATGCCCGCGACGCGCGCCAGGTAGGCGTCCTTCGGCTCGGTGACGATGACGTTGCCGAACACGACGTGCTCGACGCGCTCGCCGGGCAGGTCGGCGCGGCGCAGCGCCTCGGCGACGCACAGCGCGCCGAGCCCGGTCGGGGAGTGCCCGGACAGCGCGCCGCCGAACGCGCCGATCGCCGTCCGCACGCCGCTGGCGATCACGACGCCGCGCGGCGTCATGCCCCGGCTCCCGGGCGGGCGGGCACCCTGCACGCTATCATCGGTCCGTCTGTGCCGCGCAGAACGGAGGTGATGCTCACCGCCATGTCGCTCACCCTCTTCCCCATCATGGCCCCAGCTTCGCCCGCAATGGGGCCGGGCGGAAATACCTCGGCGCCGATCCCCTGCCGGCGCCCTGACGGGACGCTGGCCTGCCGCAACTTCCCGGGCAAGGCGGACGTTCCCGCGTCGCAAGCGATGGGGGTGGAGATGCCGCGCGATCCGACTGAAGCGATGTGGACCCAAGCACTCGGGGTGCTCGCCCGGGCCGACCGCCTGCATCGCGAGGTGTTCCGGCCCGTTCAGGTCGGCTGGGAGCCGCCCATCGACCTGTTGGAGACCGAGGATGCGTTGGTCATCGTCGTGGCCCTGCCCGGCGTGACGGCCGCCGATGTCGATCTCGTGATCGGCGGGGGCGAGCTCGCGATCGTGGGTCAGCGCCGGCTGCCCGCCGGCCTGCGCTCGGCCAGGGTGCATCGGATGGAACTGCCCCACGGGCGCTTCGAGCGGCGGGTCCTGCTGCCGCCCGGCGCCTATGAGCTGTCCAGGCGGGACCTGCAGGACGGCTGCCTGACCGTCACCTTACGGAAGCTCGGCTGATGGATACGCAGGTGGCTCCCGATGTGGCCGGGGACGAGCTGATCCTGGTGCCCGTGCGCGAGATGGTGCTGTTCCCCGGCGCCGTCGCGCCGCTGATGGCCAACCGCGCCATGACGACCGCGGCCCTGCAGGAGGCCGCGCGCGCGGGGCGCCCCGTGGTGCTCGTGCTGCAGCGTGACGCCTCGGTGGAAACGCCCGGCGAGGCCGACCTGTGTCCGATCGGCACCGAGGCCCGGCTGCTGCGCTACGTCACCGGCCGCGACGGCAGCCACAACGCGATCGTGCAGGGCCTGGGCCGGGTGCGGCTGCTGAGCGGCCCGGCGGGCGAACCGTTCGCCACGGTGCGCGTCGAGCGCATCCCCGAGCCCGAGGCCGCCGGGCCCGAGGTGGAGGCGCGCCAGCTTCAATTGCGCGAGCGCGCGCTGGAGGCGCTGAGCCTGATCGAGGGCGTGCCGGCCGAGCTGGCCGCGGCGGTCCAGGGCACCGAGTCGCCGGGCGCGCTCGCCGACCTGGTGGCCGGGCTGCTGCCGCTGGCGCCGGCGGAGAAGCAGGAGATCCTGGAGACGGTGGAGCTGCCGGCCCGGCTCGACCGCGTATTGTGGCGGCTGGCCTACCGGCTGGAGGTGCTGCGCATGTCGGCCGACATCGGCCGCCGCACGCGCGAAACCATGGAGGGCCGCCAGCGCGAGTTCCTGCTGCGCGAGCAGCTCAAGACGATCCGCAAGGAGCTGGGCGAGGACGAGGGCGGCTCGCCCGAGCTGGAGGACCTCAAGCGCGCGCTGGACGACGCCGGGTTGCCGGAGGAGGTCGATCGCCAGGCAAGGCGGGAGCTGCGGCGGCTGGAGCGCATGCCCGAGGGCAGCCCGGAGACGGGCATGATCCGGACCTACCTGGAGTGGCTGACCGAGCTGCCCTGGCAGCTCAAGTCCGAGCCGCCGATCAGCATCGCCGAGGCCCGGCGCGTGCTGGACGAGGACCACTACGCGCTAGAGAAGATCAAGCGCCGCATCCTGGAGTTCCTCGCCGTGCGCCGGCTGAACCCGGAGGGGCGCGGCCCGATCCTGTGCTTCGTCGGCCCGCCCGGCGTCGGCAAGACCTCGCTCGGACAAAGCATCGCCCGCGCTATCGACCGGCCCTTCGTGCGGGTCAGCCTCGGCGGCGTGCATGACGAGAGCGAGATACGCGGCCACCGGCGCACCTATATCGGAGCACTCCCCGGCAACATCATCCAGGCGCTGCGGCGCGCCGGGTCCCGCGCCTGCGTGATGATGCTGGACGAGATCGACAAGCTGGGCGGCGGCGGCTTCGGCGGCGACCCGTCGGCGGCGCTGCTGGAGGTGCTGGACCCCGAGCAGAACGGCACCTTCCGCGACGCCTACCTCGCCGTGCCGTTCGACCTCAGCCGCGTGCTGTTCATCGCCACCGCGAACCAGATGGACACGGTGCCCGGCGCCCTGCGCGACCGCATGGAGGTGGTCCAGCTCTCCGGCTACACCGAGGAGGAGAAGCTGCAGATCGCCACCCGCTACCTCGTGCCGCGGCAGCGCGCGGCCAACGGGCTGGCGGAGGGCCAGGCCGAGATAACCCCCGAGGCGCTCGCGTCCATCGTGCACGACTACACGCGCGAGGCCGGTGTGCGCACCTTGGGACGCGAGATCGGCGCCGTGTTCCGCTCGGTCGCCGTGCGGGTGGCCGAGGATGCGGATCTCGGCCCGGTGCGGATCGGCCCCGAGGAGCTGACCGCGATCCTCGGCCCGCCCCGGTTCGAGGCGGAGATCGCGAGCCGGACGGCGACGCCGGGGGTTGCGACCGGCCTCGCATGGACCCCGGTCGGCGGCAGCATCCTGTTCATCGAGAGCAGCCGGACGCCAGGTGCTGGCCGCCTGATCCTGACGGGCCAGCTCGGCGACGTGATGAAGGAGAGCGCCCAGGCCGCGCTGAGCGTGGTGCGGGCCCGGTCCGAGGCGTTGGGCATCGACCCCGCCGTGTTCGAGAAGACCGACCTGCACGTGCACGTCCCGGCGGGTGCTACCCCGAAGGACGGACCCTCGGCGGGGGTGGCGATGTTCCTCTCGCTCGCGTCGCTGATGACCGGGCGGACCATCGACCCGGCGATCGCCATGACCGGGGAGATCAGCCTCCGCGGCTTGGTGATGCCGGTGGGCGGCATCCGCGAGAAGGTCGTGGCCGCCGCAGCCGCCGGCATCACGACGGTGATGCTGCCGGCGCGGAACCGGCGCGACTGGGAGGAGATCCCGGCCAGCGTTCGGGAGGGTCTCCGCTTCGTGTGGCTGGAGACGGTGGACGACGCCGTGGCGACGGCGATGGCGGCGCCGGGCTGATGGCCAAGGTGCGGCCTTCGCGCTTCGTCGCGCATAGGTGAACGCATCCTTTCCGGCAGCCCTGCATTCCATAGGCATCCACAACCCGCACGAGGAGGCCCGCCATGGCGCGATCCCTTGGTCCTCTGATCTTTGAGGCAACCTACCCGGCGCCCCGCGCCGGCGCGGACCCGTTCCTGGCCCTGCACCGGGAGATGAACCGGATGTTCGACGACGCGCTGCGCGGCTCCGGCCCCGCCGGCGCCGGCGCCGGCGCCGCGATGGCGCCGCGCATGAATGTCAGCGAGACCGCGCAGGCGATCCACATCGAGGTGGAGCTGCCCGGCGTCTCCGAGCAGGACGTGCATGTGGAGCTGGCCGATGACGTGCTGACCATCCGCGGGGAGAAGCGGACCCAGCGCGAGGACGCGCATCACCACGTCGTCGAGCGCTCGTCCGGCGCCTTCTCCCGTTCGGTCCGCCTGCCGTTCGCGGCCAAGCCGGACCAGGTGCAGGCAAGCTTCGCCCATGGTGTGCTGACGGTCACGCTGCCGAAATCGGCGGCCGAGGCGCGGGTCCACCGCATCCAGGTGCAGCCGTCCGGCAGCACGGCCGGAGACAGCCAGGACTGTCAGGGCGCCCCCGCCGCAACCGCGGGGCACCCCACCCCGGACACGACGCAGGGACGCCCAGGCCAGGGAAGCGCGCCGGGACGCTCAGAGGAGCTGAACACCGAGGGGCAGGTGCGCGCCGACCCGGTGCTGGACAACCCCGGCCCCGGCCACCCGACTTAGGAGCGTATGATGAGTGAGCGTGAGCAGCCCGGCACCGCAGAGAGCGACCTGTTCCAGCCCGTCCAGCTCGGCGGGATGACCTTGGCGAACCGCATCGTCATGGCGCCGCTGACCCGCAGCCGCGCCGGCAAGGGCGACGTGCCGCGGGCGCTGAACGCCGAGTACTACGCCCAGCGCGCCACGGCGGGCCTGATCGTCAGCGAGGCCACCAACATCTCGCAGCAGGGCAAGGGATACGCCTATACGCCGGGCATCTACACGGAGGAGCAGGTGGCGGGCTGGCGCCTCGTCACCGACGCGGTGCACGCGAAGGGCGGCCATATCGTCTGCCAGCTCTGGCATGTCGGCCGTATCAGCCACCCCGACCTGCAGCCCTGGGGCCGGCTGCCGGTCGCTCCCTCCGCCATCAGGCCGGGCGGCCAGGCCTTCACGGAGACGGGGTTTCAGCCGCACGTGACGCCCCGCGCGCTCGACACGGACGAGATCCCCGGCATCGTGCGCGACTACGCCCATGCGGCGGGGTGCGCCAAGCGCGCCGGGTTCGACGGCGTGGAGATCCACGCGGCCAACAGCTACCTGCTCGATCAGTTCATCCGCGACAGCACCAACAAGCGGACCGACCGCTACGGCGGCAGCCTGGAGAACCGCACGCGCCTCCCTCTCGATGTCGCGGCCGCGGTGACGGAAGCGTGGGGCGGCGGCGAACGCGTCGGCATCCGCCTCTCGCCGCTGGCGCCGCAACCCGGCGACACGCCGCTCGACAGCGATCCCATGGGGACCTACGGCTACCTCGTCGAGCGGCTCAACCGCTTCGGCCTCGCCTACCTGCATTGCATCGAGGGCGCGACGCAGGGCGCGCGGGACGAGCCGCCGGGCTTCAGCTTCCAGCGGCTGCGGCGCATGTTCCACAGCCTGTACATGGCGAACAACGGCTACACCCGCGAGCTCGCCTTGCGGGCGCGGCGGGAGGACCTGGCGGACCTGATCTGCTTCGGCCGGCCCTTCATCGCCAACCCGGACCTGGTCGAACGCCTGCGCACCGGGGCGCCGCTGGCCGATGCGCCGAAGGAGACCTGGTACGGCGGCGACGCGCACGGCTACACGGACTACCCCACGCTGGCCGAGGGCCGGGCCAGGGCCGCGGAATAGGCCGGCGCTGGGCAGAAGCGGCCCCGCACCCGGCCGGGCGAGGGGCGCGGCTGCGCTGGAGCGGCTACTTCTTGGCGGCAGGCGGCTTCTTGGCAGCGGCCGGGGTGGCGAAGCTGCTGCTGGGTGGAACGACGACCTTCTTGTCCGCCTTGGGCTTCTTGGCCTCGCGGTTGCCCTTCTGCTGTCCCTTGGCCATGGCGCGTCTCCGATGCGGGGGTGAGACGGTAGCTTCGTCCAGTGCGGGGCGGGGCGCAAGGGTCCGCGACGGCAATCATTGCGCTAGCTTTACATAACAAATGTTGTTAACTTTTCGTTAAGCTGTTGATCCCGCTCGGATCGATGCTCGCGACATGCTGGGTGATGCCCGAACGTGCCGCGTTTTGCTTTACACTTCCGGTGCGGCAAAAGGCCCTGGCACAGTAACCGGGGCAAAAGTCCGGGGTTGGATCCGATTTAGCGCTTGCCCCGACGCGGCGGCGTACGATTCGCTCGCCGCATGTCACC
>JBBSIT010000187.1:0-7294 GCA_038231995.1 Acetobacterales bacterium
CGCCCATTCCCGCTCGTTCTGGATCGAGATCAGCACCAGCGTGCCATCCGCCGTCGCGAACGCGCCGTAGGGGCAGATCGACGGGTGCGCGAGCCCCATCCGCTGCGGCATCCGCCTGGTGCCCTCGAAATACAGCAGCGGTACGTTCATCCAGTCCGCCATGCCGTCGAACAGGCTGCAGTGCAGGCCCTTGCCCCGCCCGGTGATCCCGCGCTCGATCAAGGCTTCCAGCACCGCCGCGTGGGCCGCCATGCCGCAGGCGATGTCGCAGACGGACACTCCGACCCGGCCCGGCCCGGCCGGGTGCCCGGTGATGCTGGCCAGGCCACTCTCCGCCTGCACCAGCAGGTCGTAAGCCTTCATCCCGGCATACTCGCCCGTCTCGCCGTAGCCGGAGATATCCACCGTGATGAGCCGTGGATGCCGCTCGCGCAATGCGTCCGAGCCGAAGCCGGCGCGGGCGGCGGCACCGGGCGCCAGGTTCTGGATGAACACGTCGGCGCGGGCGAGGATGCGGTGCAGCAGGGCGGCGTCGGCCGGGTCCTTGATGTCGGCAACCAGGCTCTGCTTGCCGCGGTTCAGCCAGACGAAGTAGCTGGACAGCCCGGCTACCGCGCTGTCGTAGCCGCGGGCGAAGTCGCCCTCCGGCCGCTCGACCTTCACCACGCGCGCGCCCGCGTCGGCGAGGCGGGAGCTGCAATAGGGCGCCGCGACGGCCTGCTCGAATGACAGCGCCAGCAGCCCGGCGAGCGGCCCGGCCACCCTAATAGCTGCGCGGCAGCCCGAGCACGTGCTCGGCGAGGTAGGACAGGATCAGGTTCGTGCTGATGGGCGCGACTTGATACAGCCGGGTCTCGCGGAACTTGCGCTCCACGTCGTATTCCTCCGCGAAGCCGAAGCCGCCATGGGTCTGCACGCAGGCTTCCGCCGCCGCCCAGCTCGCCTCGGCGCCCAGCATCTTGGCCATGTTGGCCTCCTCGCCGCAGGGCAGCCCGGCCTCGAACTTCTCGCAGCCTTCCCGCACCATCAACTCGGCCGCCCGCATCTGCGCGTACGCCCGGGCGATGGGGAACTGCACGCCCTGGTTCTGCCCGATCGGCCGGCCGAACACGACGCGGTCTTTCGCGTAGGCGGACGACTTCGCGGTGAACCACTTGGCGTCGCCGATGCACTCCGCGGCGATCAGCAGGCGCTCGGCGTTCATGCCGTCCAGGATGTAGCGGAAGCCGCGCCCTTCCTCGCCGAGCAGGCTGTCCGCCGGGATGCGCAGCTCGTCGAAGAAGACCTCGCACGAGTTGTGGTTCATCATGGTGCGGATCGGCCGGATGGTCAGCCCGTGGCCGCGCGCCTCGCGCATATCGACGATGAAGGTGGACAGGCCCTCGGTCTTCTTGCGGACCTGGTCGCGCGGCGTGGTGCGGGCCAGCAGCAGCATCAGGTCGCTGTGCTCGGCCCGGCTGGTCCAGATCTTCTGGCCGTTCACCACGAAGCTGTCGCCGTCGCGGCGCGCGAAGGTGCGCAACGCCGTGGTGTCCGTACCGCTGGTCGGCTCCGTCACGCCGAAGGCCTGCATCCGCAGCGATCCGTCGGCGATGCCGGGCAGGTAATGCTGTTTCTGCGCGGCCGATCCGTGCCGCAGGATCGTGCCCATCATGTACATCTGCGCGTGGCAGGCGGCGCCGTTGCAGCCCTCGGCCTGGATGGTCTCCAGGATGTCGGCGGCCGCGCGCAAGCCCAGCCCGGCGCCGCCGAACTCCTCGGGGATCAGCACCGAGAGGTAGCCTGCCTCGGTCAGCGCGTGGACGAACTCGGTTGGGTAGGCGCGCGCCTCGTCCAGCCGGCGCCAGTACTCCCCGGGAAAGCGGGCGCAGAGCTTGCGCACCTCCTCGCGGATCTCGGCGTTGCTGTCGGTCGGCCGTACGAACTGGTCCATCACACCGGGTCCCAACTGAATACATCGCCGCTGCGGTCGAGCGGCACGAGCGACGCGCGCAGGGCAGGGAGGGCGTGCTCGGCGATCAGCGCCGGGGTCCAGCCCTCGCCGCGGTGCACCGACCGGACCGGCCGGCTCTGGCTCATGAGCATGATCTCGTTGTGGCGGGCTGTGAACACCTGGCCGGTGACGCCGGACGCTTGATCGGAGGCCAGGAACACCGCCAGCGGCGCGTTCTTGTCCGGCGTCATCTGCTGCAGCTTGGCGACGCGCGCCTGCTGCTCCGGCGTGTCGGCCGGGATCGAGCTGGTCATGCGGCTCCACGCGAACGGCGCGATGCAGTTGGACCGCACCCCGTAGCGCTGCATATCGAGCGCGATCGACTTCGACAGCGCGGTGATCCCCAGCTTGGCGGCCGAGTAGTTCGCCTGGCCGAAATTGCCGACCAGGCCGGACGTGCTGGTCATGTGCACGTAGGCGCCCTTCTCCTGCTTGCGGAAATGCTCGGCCGCCGCCCGGCTGACGAAGAAGCTGCCGTTCAGGTGCACGTTGATGACCGACAGCCAGTCCTCCGGCGACATCTTGTGGAAGATGGAGTCGCGCAGGATGCCGGCGTTGTTCACCACGATGTCGATCCGGCCGAACTGGTCTAGCGCCGCCTGCACGATGCGTTGCGCCGAGCCCCAGTCGGCCACGCTGTCGGTATTGATCGCCGCCCGGCCGCCGCGCTGCTCGATGATCTGCCGGGTCTGCTCGGCCGGGGACGCCGAGGTGCCCTCGCCGCCCAGCGACGCGCCTATGTCGTTGATCACCACCGCCGCGCCGGCGAGCGCCATGGCGATCGCGATCTCCCGCCCGATCCCGCCGCCGGCGCCGGTGACGACGGCCACTTTCCCTTCAAGCATCGGTGCCTCCTGCATCAGCCCGGCAGCTCCAGGACGTGCTTGGCCAGGATGTTGCGCTGGATCTCGTTCGACCCGCCATAGATCGTCACCGGCCGGGCCTGCAGGAACAATCCGGCCGGGTTCAAGTCGCGGTTGCCCCCGATCGGCTCCAGCAGCCCGGCGTTCTCCGCCGCGATCTCCAACATCGCCTCGGTGATGCGCTGATACAGCTCGCTCTGGTGCAGCTTGAGCATGGAGACGTCGGCGCCCAGCATCTCGCCGCGTCGCAGAATCTCGACATAGGTCTCATACAGCGCCGTATGGTCGGCGAGGTCGAGGCGCAGGCGGGTGTAGCCGTCCTGGAACGCGCCGTCCTCCCACACGCCCATGCGCTGCGCCAGCAGCCGCAGCCGGGCCAGCGCGTAGGCGGACTGCTTGGGCGAGCCGATCATCACCCGCTCGAAGCCGAGCAGCGCCTTGGCCATGGTCCAGCCCTGGTTCACAGCCCCCACTAGGTTATCGCCGGGCACGCGTACGCCGTCGAAGAACACCTCGCAGAACTCGTCATGCAGGTCGAGGTTGACGATCGGCCGCACCGTGATGCCCGGCGCGTCCATCGGCACGAGGAAGAAGCTGATCCCCTCCTGCCGCTTGGCCGCCCGGTCCGTGCGCGCCAGCACGAAGATCCAGTTGGCGTCCTGGGCCAGCGTGGTCCAGGTCTTCTGCCCGTCCAGCACCCAGTCGTCGCCGTCGCGCACCGCCGTCGTGGCGAGCGAGGCCAGGTCCGACCCGGCGTTCGGCTCGCTGTAGCCCTGGCACCACACGTGCTCGCCCGCGAGGATCGCCGGCAGGAAGCGCGCCTTCTGCGCCTCCGTCCCGTAGCGGATCAGCAGCGGGCCGAGCATGACGATTCCGTGGTCGTTGGTGCGGGCCACGCCGTGGCGCTCGTACTCGTCCACCATGATGAGCTGCTTGGCCGCCGACAGCCCCATGCCGCCGTGCTCGCGCGGCCAGCCCGGCGCGAGCCAGCCCTTCGCGGCCAGCGCCATGTACCACGGCTTGTTGTCCCGCCAGTGCAGCCGCTTCGGCGGGTTGCGCAGCTCGGGCGGGTAGTTCGCCTCCAGCCATTCGCGCACGACCCGGCCGAATGCCTCGTCGTCGAGCCCGTTCAGGTCCTCTGGCTCATCCATCGTCATGCTCCGGTAGGAGACGCGCGTAACGGGCGCGGTGCATCGCGGCCGAGCCGTGCATGTTGGCGAGCACCATCGCCTTGCGCAGGTATAGGCCGATATCGGCCTCGTCGGTGTAGCCGATGCCGCCGTGCAACTGGATCGCCTGCCGCGTGATCAGCAGCGCCGCGTCCGCCGCGCGCGCCTTGGCGCGGGAGACGGCGGCGCGCCGGACCGGGGCGGCTGCGCCAGCGTCCCAGGTGGCGGCCGCGCTCTCCACGCTGGCGCGGGTCAGCGCGGCCTGCAGCTTGAGGTCCGCCGCGCGGTGCTGCAGCGCCTGGAAGCTGCCGATCGCCTTGCCGAACTGCTTGCGGGTGCGCAGGTAATCGAGCGTGATCGCGAAGGCGCGGTCCATCACGCCCAGCAGGGTGGCGGCCGTCGCCAGCGCTGCCTCGTCCAGCGCGTCGTCCACCGCGTCCGGCCCCTTGTCTGGCACGGACTCGGCCGGCGCCCCGTCCAGGGTGAGGGTGCCGAAATGCCCGCCATCCTGCGTCTGCGCCGTGTCCAGCGTCACGCCGGGCGCATCGGCCCGCACCAGCGCCAGCCCGTCCGCCACGGTGACCAGGAAGGCGTCAGCGCCGGCCGCCATCGGCACGAACAGCTTCCCGCCCGAGACGCGCCCGTCGCGCAGCGTGGCGTCGCGCCCGGGCTCGACCGCGGCGGCCCGTTCCTGCCAGGCGGGCAACACCACCTGCTCGCCGGCGAGGAGTGCGGCCAGGGGTGCGCCGCTGAGCAGGCGGGCCGACAGGGCGCAGGGGATCAGCGGTTCCGGCACCAGGGCCGCGCCGAGTTCCTCGGCCAGGGCGCAGAACTCGGACAGGCCGAGCCCGGAGCCGCCGGCGGCCTCCGGCACGCGCAGGCCGGGCCAGCCGAGGGCGCATAGCTCGCGCCACACCGCCGGGTCGTAGCCGGCTTCGGTGAAGCGCAGCGCGCGGACCCGGCGCAGGTCGCCGCCCGGCGGCGCCACCGCGGCGGCGCTGTCGCGGATCATGCGGATGTTGGCAGCGCGGTCCTCGCTCATGCGAACACCGCGCGACCGTTGTTCACCACGACGGTGTCGCGCTCTAGCACACGGGCGCGGAAGCCGCCGTCGCGCCAGATCTCGGTGCGGATGGTCTCGCCGGGAAACACCGGCGCGGAGAAGCGCAGCGCGAGCGAGCGGAACCGTGCGGCGTCGTAGCCGCCCAGCGCCCGCAGCAGCGCGTGCGTGACGACGCCGAGGGTGCAGAGGCCATGCAGGATCGGGCGGGGGAAGCCGGCCTTCGCCGCGGTCGCCGGGTCGGAGTGGATCGGGTTATAGTCGCCGTTCAGCCGGTAGAGCAGCGCCTGCTCCGGCCGGGTCGGCAGGTCGATCACCAGGTCGGGCTCGCCCTCGGGCGCCAGGTGCGCCGGACGCACGGGGCCGGACGGGCCGCCGAAGCCGCCGTCGCCGCGCAGGAACGTCGTGCTGCGCGTGAGCGCCAGCAGCTCACCGCTGCCGGCTTCCAGCACCTGCTTCTCCGAGTAGAGCAGCGCGCCGCGGCCCGCGCCCTTGTCCACCAGCCCGGTGACACGCGTGCGGCCGATGACCTCGCCCTCGACCGGAAGAGTGTGAAGGACCTCGATCTCCTGCTCGCCGTGCACCACCCGGACCGCATCCACCCCGGTCCGCGGGTCGCCGAGCCAGAAGCCGGGATGGCCGAGCACGACAGGCATGGACGGCAGCGCCGCGAGGGCACGGTGGTGGTCCACGTAGTCGAGCTGCCGCTCGTCCAGCGGGTCCGCTCCGAGGCCGACGGAGAGCGCGTAGAGCACCGTGTCGCGCCGGGTCAGGCGCTGGCGCATCTCGGGGATGGGGAAGTTCAGCAGCCTCTCGGGGTCGATCGCCATGGCTTACAGCGCCGCGGCGCTGCCGAGCAGCGCGGTGACTTGGCTGGCCAGCGTGCCGCCGTTGCCGTGGACGAGCGCCACGTCGCAGCCGGGGAGCTGCCGCTCGCCGGCGTCGCCGCGGAGCTGGGTCACGGCCTCGATGATGAGGAACATGCCGTACATCCCGGGATGCACGCAGGACAGCCCGCCGCCGTTGGTGTTGACCGCGAGCCGCCCGCCCGGCGCAATGGCGCCGTCCTGCACGAAGCGGCCGCCCTCGCCCTTGGGGCAGTAGCCGAGGTCCTCGAGGAACAGGATCGTGTTGATGGTGAACGCGTCGTAGAGCATCAGCAGGTCCACGTCCCCGCCCGTCACCCCGGCCATCGCGAAGGCGCGCGGCCCGCTCTCGGACGCGGCGGTGACGGTGAGGTCCGGCATCTGGCTGATGGAGCGGTGCCACTGCGCCCCCGCGGCGCCGAGCAGGTAGGCGGGCGGCCGCCGCAGGTCGCGCGCGCGGTCTGCCCGCACCATCACGCAGGCGCCGCCGCCGTCCGTCACGAGGCAGCAGTCGCGGGAGGTGAGCGGGTCGCTGACCATGCGGCTCGACAGCACGTCCTCGCGGGTGAGCGGGCCGTGAGCGAAGGCGGCCGGGTTCAGGTTGGCCCAGCCGCGCGCCGCGACGGCCACGTCGGCCAGCATCTCGCGCGTGGTGCCGAACTGGTGCATGTGCCGGCTGGCGGCGAGGGCATAGGCGGTGATCGGGTGGCGCGGCCGATACGGCGTCTCGTGCCATTGCGGCTCGCTCATCGACACCAGGCGCCCGCCGGCGGTGCGCTGGTTGGAGCCGTAGCAGATCAGCGCCGCGTCGCAGAGCCCGGCGTCGAGCGCCAGCGCCGCCTGCAGCAGGTGCATCTCGAACGACGACCCGCCGATATTGGTGCCATCGAAGAAGCGCGGGCGGATGCCGAGGTATTCGGCGACCGAGAGCGTGGGGAAGGCATGCGTGCTGGTGGCTGCGAAGATGGCGTCGATATCGGGCAGGGTCAGCCCGGCGTCGGCGATGGCGGCGAGCGACGCCTCCGCCAGCAGCTCCATCGCGGTGCGGCCCGGCGCCTCGCCCATGCCGGCCGAGCCGATGCCGACGACCGCGGTTCGCCCGCGCAGGGGATGGGCCATGCTGTCTCCCGCCTCGATCTTCGCCCAGTTGGCTTACCCCTCCGGGCAGGCGGTGGCAACCGAGCCGGATGGGCGCGAGAAATTCGTTGTACCCCGGGCCGATCCCATACAGACTCCGGCCCATGACACACGTATCCCGCGTCGCACTGAGCTTGCAGGACCGGATCGACAATTACGTCCAGCAGACAGGCTTTCCCCGCAGCCTGTTCGTCGCGGAGGACGGC
>JBBSIT010000188.1:0-7289 GCA_038231995.1 Acetobacterales bacterium
ATCTTCGCCACCATGCGCTCGGTCATCTCCACCGCCCGAAAGCACGGGATCAAAATCCTCCGAGCCCTGACCATGCCGACCGGGGATCTCGTGGACCTCCTCTCATCGTAACGATCGAGAGCAGGTGCTTGGGAGTTACCGGGATAGACACTCAGAACGCGTTGAAGCCGAACTGGCCCACCGTCTTGAACGTGAGCTGGAACAGCACGAGCGTGGCCCCGCGGTCGCCGTTGAGCGAGGTGTAGCGCCGGTTCACGTTCACATCGAAGATGAAGCACTCGTCCTCGTAGGTCCCGCGCACCCCGGCGCTGGTCATCTGCTGTGACCTGAGATCGCGGCGCGCGTAGCCCGTGACGCTGTACTCGCGGAACCGGGTCGAGGCGCCCACGGTGATCTCGTCGCGCGGGATGAAGTAGCTGGCCGGGATCGCCGCCTGCTCATACAGGTTGTACGGGTTGGTCGCCGTCCGGATATAGCCGGCCGAGACGCGGAACACCGGCGCCCCCACGCTCGCCACCGCGTCCGCGAACCGCACGTTGAGATTGCGGTTGTCCAGCCGCGTGCGCGCCGTGATGTCCAGCCAGTTCGCCGGGATGAACGTCGCCCGCCCCACGATGTCGCTGGCCCGGCGCTCCAGGCCGGAGCCTACGGGAAAGCTGTCGTCTTTCTGGAAGCGGTAGCTCTGGCCCACCAGCCCGTCAACCGTCGTGCTGCCGACGCTCCAGGCGCCATGCAGGCCGTAGTTGATGCGCGTGCCGCCCTCCAGCCGGTCGATGCCGGGATAACGGTTGAGCGCGAACAGGTTGGCGTCGGTGAACTCGAAATCGAGGCTGTCCTCGTTCGGGATGCGCTGGGCCTTCAGCCCGCCGGTAGTCGGCGCCGCGATCACCTGCGCGATCGGCTCGATCAACTGCGTGCCGGACCACCCGCCGTCGCGCACCAGCGGCCAGCGCACCTCGAGCGCCAGCTGCGGATGCGCCCGCGCCGCCTGGGTCGAGCCGTCGGGCTGGTAGTTCGGGCTCTGATTCAGGCTGGTCGCGACGTAGGCGGCCGTATCCGCGTGCAGCGTGAGGCCGTACACCTCGCCGAACGTCCCCGTGAAAGGCCGCTGCCAGTTGAACGACGCGGAGGCGCGCTGCGTGTTGGTGCCGACCTGGCGCACGATGTTGAAGTTCTGCGTCTCGAAGCTGAACCGCCCGCCGAAGCGGTCCGGCTCGCCGAAGAAACTGTACTGGTAGCGCGGCAGCACGTAGGGCAGCCGGCTCTGGGTGATGCTGGCCACCAGCCCCTGATAGGCCTTAGCGTCGAGCCGCGCGTAGGACCCGACGCCGAAGCCCTCGGCGAAGATCTGGCTGGTCAGCACGTCGCCCCGGTTCGCCACGCGGAAATCGCGCAGGTAGCGCGACGTGCTGGCCCGGGCGACGTCGAAGCCGTAGCGCCAGGTGTCATTGAGGCTGAAGCGGCCGGTGGCGAAGATGTCGCCCTGCAAGCCGTGGTCCTCGTAGCCGACGCCCGCGTTGATGTTGACCACGCCGTCGTTGAAGCGGCGGCGAAACTGGGTGTTCAGATTGACCGCGTTGCGGGAGCCGATGGTCGGCGCGAACGTCGCGTCGGATTGGTCGTCGATCACGAGGTAGTACGGCACGGACAGGAAGGTGCCGAGCCGGGTGGACTGCCCGACGGCCGGGACGAGGAAGCCGCTGGCGCGCCGCACAGACGGGTCGGCATGCCAGAAATACGGCACGAACGCAACGGGCTGGCCGTAGATGTCCAGCGTTGCGTCGCGATACTCGACCCGCTTGTTCTCCGTGTCCTGCACGGCGGAGCGGGCGCGGATCTGCCACAGCGGCGGCCGGGTCGGGTCCGTCGCGCACAGGTTGCACGTGGTGTACACCACCCGGCTCAGCTCGTTCAGCTTGCCTTCCGTCCGCCGCGCGCCGTTGGCGACCAGGCGGCCGTTCTCGGCCAGCAGCGCCCGCATCCCGCGCAGCACGCCGTCGCGCAGCCCCTCCGTCAGCTCGGCATAGTCGCTGAACAGCACCTGCCCGTCCGGCTCGACGACCACGACATTGCCGCTGGCAGCCGCGACGTTGGTGTTGCGGTCAAACGTGATGCGGTCGGCGCGCAGCACGTTGTCGTTCTGCCAGGCCTCGACGTTGCCCGACGCCGACACGATGGCGTTGTCGCGGTCGTACTCGACCTGGTCGGCCGTGAACGTCACGGACTCGTTGCGCGAGATCGGCTGCGCGTTTGACTTGCTCTGCGCCGTGAGCGCGCGGAACTGCGCCGCCGCCGGCCCAGTGTCGATCAGCGCGACGATCCCCAGGGCGCCGAGCGCGAGTCCATGCCGCATGGCGGGTTTCCTCACGTCAGCCGTCCTCGAGATGCAGCAGGAGCGCCACGGCCAGCAGCAGCCCGGCGCCCGCCGGCGCCCAGGCAGCAAGCGGCGCCGGCAGCGCCCCGCTCTCGCCGAACTGCTCGGCCACCTTGGACACGACGAACAGCGCGAACCCGGCGGCGATGCCGCTGCCGATCATCTGCGCGACGCCGCCGCGCCGGGTCAGCCGCATGGAGAAGCCGGCCGAGACGAGCGCCATGGTGCCGGCCAGCAGCGGCAGCGCCAGCAGCGCCTGGAAGTGCAGCCGGTGCCGGATCGCCGAGAAGCCCGACCGCTCCAGCAGCGCGATGAAGTCCGGCAGGCTCCAGACCGACAGGGTATCGGGCGAGGCGAAGCTGTCCTGCACCCGCCTGACCGTCAGGTCGGTCGGCAAGCGGATGGTGCCGGCGCGCTCCGGCAGTTGGTCCGGCCGGATGGTGCGGGCGCCCTCCAGCGTCCAGGCGCCGTCGCCGAGGGTGGCGCGCTCCGCCTCGATCCGCGACAGCAGCCGGTCGGTCGCGTTGAGCCGGAACACGCTCACATCGGACGCCGACAGCGACTCGCCTTTCAACGTGACGGCGCGCGCATGCAGGATGGCGACGCCTTGAGGGTCCAGTTCGCGGTCCGACTGCCGCAGCCAGAGCTGCCCGCCGGCCAGCGCGAGCGGCCCGCCGCCGGTGCGCAGGAAGGCGTTGTCCAATCCCTCCGCCCGCGCGAGCATGGCCGAGGACAGCGGGCTGATGGCGGCCGTGGCGGTGGCGCCCAGCAGCAGCGCGCACAGCAGCGGCGCCGTCAGGAACTGCCACGCCGATACGCCGGCCGCGCGCGCCACGATCAGCTCCGAGGACCGGGTGAGCCGCCAGAACGCCAGGATGCCGCCGAGCAGCACCGCGAACGGAAGGATCTGCATCGCCGCGAACGGCAGCCGCAGCGCCGCGATCTCGGCCACCAGCCCGAACCCCGCGTCCGGCTTGGTCGCGGAGCGGCGCAGCAGCTCGATCAGGTCGAACAATCCCACGAGCCCAGCGAGCGCCAGCAGCATGGCCAGCACCGCGGCCAGGAACTGGCGCGCGATGTAGAGCGAGAGCGTGACGGCGACGAACATGCGGCTAGGCCGTCCTCGAGCAGCGTGAAGCTGCTCGTAGCTCAGATAAGCAGGGCATGATCAAGCTGATCATGCCCTGGCCCGGCTGACGGTCCGCGGCGGCCCGCCGGAGCTGGCGAGCTGCGGCCCCAGCAGCAGCCAGGCGCACACGAAACCCGGCAGGATGGTGACCAACCATATCAACGGGATCAGCTCCATCTGGCGTGCGGCGAGGTTGCTGACGCCAAGGCCGAGCGCGAGGAGCCCGACCACGCCCAGGACGGCCAGCAGCGGCCGCACCAGGTTGCCGTGCCGGCGGAACGTCCCGGTCAGCACGGAGACGAGGCCGACCAGGGCGAAGCCGGGCGCCGTCAGCGGTGCTGACAGCCGGCGATGCGCCTCGACCCGCAGCTTGCCGACGTCGCGGGGTGAGACCTGGGCCGGGTCGGGGTTCAGCAGCTCGGCCAGGCTCATCTCCGTCGCGTCACGGTAGCGCTGCTCCTCGCCGCGGTTGCTCTGCGTCAGATCGATGGTGTTCTCGGCGAAGGTCAGCACGTTCAGCCGGCCGGTCGCCTTGTCGATCTCCTGGCGGCTGCCGTTCTGCAACAGCACGCGAGGGCCCTGCGGCCCGACCACGAGCCGGCCCCGTTCGGCCAGGATCGTTGCCCGGCTGTTCCGCTGCCGCGCGTCCTCGACCAGGATGCCGCGCAGCGTGCCGTCCCGCTCGCGCGAGCGGATATAGACAGTGAGGTCATCGGAGACCTGGGTGAACACGCCCTCCTGCAGCAGGAAGGCGGCCATGCGGTTGCGGATCTCGAACTGATAGTCCCGGAACGCGCCGTAGCTGGCCGGCACGACATACAGCGTCAGCGCGTAGCCTACGGCCATCGCCATGAACGCGACCGCCAGCGCCGGGCGGGCCAGCGCGCCCGGCGACAGCCCGGCCGCCCGCATCACCGTCAGCTCCCGGTCGCCCGACAGCCGCAGATAGACGAACTGCACGACGACGAAGGTCGTGATGGGAAATATGACCGCGACGAAGCTCGGCACCAGCAGCCCGGTCAGCTCCAGGAATACGGCGAGGCTCAGCCCGCGGTTCACCACGAGCTCGACGAAGCGCAGCGACTGCGTGAGCCAGATCAGCGCCACCAACCCGGCCGTGGTGGCGACGAGCGCCACCAGCAACTGGCGAAGGATGTAGCGGTCGAGCTGGGAGGTGAGCGGCAGACGCATGCCGCGACCTTACCCGTCCAGCCCGTCCGGCGAAACCCGAAGTGTCGTGCCTCGGGTCCGGCCCGGTACTTGTTGGTGCGGCCCAGCTGGCCCGGGTTCACGCCGCCGCCCTTGGCGCCGTCGCTCACCACGTCGCCCTCGGCCGTGTTGTCAGCCTCGATCGTCTCCGGATCGTCGCCCGTCCGGGCGAACGCGCCCTTGGAGGCGCCGATGCCGGGGTTGCACTCCGGGTCGTCCGCCAGCTTCGGCACGTCGGCGCCGAGGTCGTCCTTGCTCTTCGGAGGAGTATTGGGATGCTTGGAACTGGTCACGCCTACTGTCCTATGCTGTCGTCGCCAGTCCGGGCAACGCGCCAGCGGAGGGGTGGGTTCAGGGCAGTACCTTGCCCGGGTTCATGATTCCGAGCGGGTCGAGCGCCGCCTTGATCCGCCGCATCGCGTCGAGCTCGGCCCCGCCGCGCCAGTCCGCCATCATGTAGAGCTTGACCCGGCCGACCCCGTGCTCGGCCGAGAAGCTGCCGCCGAGATCGCGCACCACGGCGTTCACCGTGTCCATGATGTCATGGCTGCGCGCGAGGAACGCCGCCGGGTCGGCGCCCTCGGGCTGCGACAGGTTGAAGTGGATGTTGCCATCGCCGAGATGCCCGAACGGCACGACGCGCGCGCCGGGGATCAGCGCCTCGCACGCGGCGGTGGCGCGCGCGATCAGCGCCGGCACCCGGGAGACCGGGACGGACACGTCGTTCTTGACCGACGCGCCGCCGCGCTTCTGCGCCTCCGGGTGCTCCTCGCGCAGCTTCCAGATGGCCCGGCGCTGCGCCTCGCTCTCGGCCAGCGCCGCGTCGAGCACGATGCCATCCTCCAGCGCCGCCTCCAGCACCCGCTCCATCCCCTCGCGCAGCCCGGCGCCGGCGCGCGGCGTCGCGAGCTCCACCAGGGCATAGTGCTTCGCCGGCCCGGCGAGCGGCAGGGCGATGCCCGGAATATGCCGCAGCACCAAGTCCATGCCGGCGCCGGACATGTACTCGAATGCCTGCACGGCCGCCGGGTCGTCACGTCGGAAGCGGGAGAACAGGTCGAGCGCCGCCTCCGCGCTCGGCAGCGCGCAAAGTGCTACCTCGATTTCGGTCGGGCGCGGCGCCAGGCGCAGCACGGCGGCGGTGATCACGCCCAGCGTGCCCTCCGCGCCGACGAAGAGCTGGCGCAGGCAGTAGCCGGTGTTGTCCTTGCGCAAGCTGCGCAGCCCGTCCCAGATCTGCCCGTCCGGCAGCACGACCTCGAGCCCCAGCACCAGGTCGCGGGCATTGCCGTAGCGCACGGTGTTGTTCCCGCCGGCGTTGGTAGACAGGATGCCGCCGACCTGCGCGGTGCCCTCGCTGCCGATGGACAGCGGCAGCAGGCACCTGGCCGCCTCCGCCGCGTCCTGCGCCGTCCGCCAGGGCGCACCGGCTTCGATCGTGAGCGTCATGTCCACCGGATCGACGCCGCGCACGCGGTTCAGCCGCGACAGCGACAGCACGAGCTGCCCGCCGCCCTCGTCCGGCGTAGCGCCCGCGACCATGCTGGTGTTGCCGCCCTGCGGCACGAGGGCGACCCCCCGCGCGGCGCACAGCCGCACGACGGCGGCCAGCTCCGCGGTGCTGCCCGGCCGCACGACCGCCGGAGTGCGGCCCTGATACAGCCCTCGCCAGTCCACGCAATACGCCGCGGTGTCGGCGGCGTCCGTCAGCAGCCCGCTGGGGCCGACGATGGCCGTGAGCGCGTCGAGCAGGGCAGGGGCGGGCAGGGTGTCGGGCATGGCCGGGTTCTCCTACCCCAAAGCTAGGCCTCTGCCGGTATGGGTCAACCGAGCCGGCCCCGGCGCGTTAGAAACTGGAGGAGGACGCCATGCCGTATGAGCTACGAGTCGGGGGCAAGCCCCGGAACACGTTCGAGACCGAGCCGGAAGCGATGGCCGCCGCGCGCGAGTTGGTGCAGGCCGACGCGGACGCGAATGTCGAGGTGTTTGACCTCACGACCGGCCAGCCCGCCGCACCGGGCGCCAGCCGCGCGGATCGGGAGGATTACGCGACCAAGGTGGGGTTCTAGCGAGGTGCCGCCGCCCGCTCCAGCCGGTCGTTGATCGCAAGGCCCAGCCCTTTCGCGGGCACCGGCATTGCCGCGATGCGGACCAGCCCCAGCCGCGCACCCTCGTCATCCAGCCAGCGCAGCCCGGCGAACAGGCGCGCGGCGGCTTCCGTCAGGTTTCGCGTCGCGCTGAGCTGATACGCCGCGCCCGCGCCGGGCGGCGCCGGGCCGAACGCCAGCAGCGCCTCGTCCGCCCCGGCCCGCTCGGCATCGAGCCGCACCGGCAGACGCGGCGCATAGTGCGACACAAGCAATCCCGGCGAGCGCAGCGTGCGGGTCCGCTTGGCGTCCGCCGGGGTGAGGCCGCGCCCGACCGGGCCGACGACGGCCTCGATCGCCTCGACCGACGCTCCGCCGGGCCGCAGCAGGAAGGGCCGCGTGCCGGTCAGGTCCAGCACCGTGCTCTCGACGCCCACGGCGCAGGGACCGCTATCCACCACGGCCGCGACCCGGCCGCGCAGCCCGTCCA
>JBBSIT010000189.1:0-7271 GCA_038231995.1 Acetobacterales bacterium
CCCCACCCAGCCCGGGCTGCTCGAGGCCGGGCCGGACGCCCGGGCGCGCCTGCGCGACGCCCTCGCCGCCCCGGCCCGCGCGCCGCGCCGCTCGCCCAGGTGCGGCTTCTGGCGCCCATCCCGCGGCCGCCCAAGGGCGTGATCGGCATCGGGCTGAACTACGCCGAGCATGTCGAGGAGAGCGCGCGGGCGATGGACACCACGCGGGAGGTCTCCTACCCCGTCATCTTCATCAAGCCGCCCACCGCCGTGACCGGGCCGGACACGGACATCGTGCACCCGCCCTTCACCCGGCAGCTCGACTGGGAGAGCGAGCTCGGCGTCGTCATCGGCCGGCGCTGCCGCGACGTGCTCGAGGCGGACGCGATGGGCGCCGTGTTCGGCTACACCTGCGTCAACGACATCTCCGCGCGCGACCTGCGGCACGGCGGGCAATGGACCTTCGCCAAGGGCCTGGACGGCTTCGCGCCGATGGGACCCTGGATCGTGACGGCCGACGAGATCCCCGACCCGCACGCGCTGCGGGTGCAGCTCCGGGTCAACGGCGTGTCCAAGCAGGACGGCAACTCGGCGCAGATGATCTTCCGCATCCCCCGGCTGATCGCGCACCTGTCGTCAGGCATCACGCTGGAGCCCGGCGACGTGATCGCCACCGGGTCGCCCGCCGGCGTTGGCATCAGCCGCACGCCGCCCGAGTTCCTGCATCCTGGCGACGTCGTGGAGGTCGAGGTCGAGCGGATCGGCACGCTGCGCAACCGGGTCGTTGCGGGCTGAGCGCGGTTTCTTTAAGCTTCAATCATCCCGCACCCGGAGAGGTCCGCCATGCTGCGCCGCCGCACCCTGCTCGCCGCTCCCGCCGCCCTGGCGCTCCCCTACGCCGCGCGCGCCCAAGCCAAGCCGCTGCGTATCGGCTTCATCATCACTCTCAGCACCCCCGCCGGGTACATCGGCGAGGACCAGCGCGATGCCTTCAACCTGGCGATGATGCAGGAGGGTGGCGACAAGCTGGGCGGCATCCCGGTCGAGCTGGTGACGGAGGATGACGGGCTGAAGCCCGCGACAGCCAAGCAGTCCGCCGACCGGATGCTGGCCGACGGCATCCGGCTGTTCACCGGCATCAACTGGAGCAACGTGCTGGCGGCCGTGGCGCCGGGCGTGCTGGGAAAGGGCGGCTTCTACGTCAGCAACAATGCGGGGCCGAGCACCTTCGCCGGGCGCGGCTGCCACCCGAACTACTTCGTCGTCAGCTTCCAGAACGACACCTATCACGAGGCGGCCGGGCTGGCCGCGAACGAGCTGGGCTACAAGCGCGTGCTGGTCATGGCGCCGAACTACCAGGCCGGGCGGGACGCGATCACCGGGTTCAAGCGCACCTTCAAGGGCGAGGTGCAGGCCGAGATCTACACCAAGCTGGAGCAGACGGACTTCTCCGTCGAGCTGGCCCGCATCCGCCAGGCCAAGCCGGACGCGCTGTACCAGTTCCACCCCGGCGGCGCCGGCATCAACCTCGCCAAGCAATACGCGGCCGCCGGCCTGAACAAGGAGGTGCCGATGCTGCTCGCGGCCTTCTCGATGGACGAGCGCATGATCTCGGCCACCGGCGACGCGGCGGAGGGGCTGTACTCCGCCAGCGCCTGGGCGCCCACGCTCGACAACCCGGCGAACCTGGCTTTCGTCGCCGCCTTCCGCAAGCAGTACAACCGCACGCCGACCATCTACGGCGCGCACGCCTACGACACGGCGCGGCTGATCGGCGCCGGGCTGCGCGCGTCGGGCGGCCGGGTGGAGGGCGACGGAGCGGCGGTGTTCCGCGAGGCGCTGCGCCGCGCGGAGTTCGACAGCGTGCGCGGCAACTTCAAGTTCGACGTGAACCAGCACCCGATCCTGGACTTCTACCTGATCCACATCGAGCGGGACGCCCAGGGCGGGCTGCAGCAGCGCATCCAGCGCAAGATCGCCACCGCAATGCGCGACAGCTACGCGGCCGAGTGCAAGATGCCCACGGCCTGACCGCCCGCCCGATGCTGCTGGTCCTGGAGCAAGCGCTGAACGGGCTGCAGTACGGCGCCCTGCTGTTCCTGCTGGCGGCCGGGCTGACCCTGGTGTTCGGGGTGATGAACGTCATCAACCTGGCCCATGGCAGCTTCTACATGGTCGGCGCCTTCGCCGCCGCGTTCACTGTGGCGAACACCGGCAGCTTCCTGCTCGCGGCGCTGGCGGCCGTGGTAGCGGGGGCGCTCTACGCGCTGCTCGCGGAAGTGCTCGTGATCCAGCACCTGTATCGCCGCTCGCATCTCGACCAGGTGCTGGCGACGTTCGGGCTGACCTTGTTCACTAACGAACTGGTGAGCCTGGCGTTCGGCCGCACGCCGCCCTTCGTGGATATCCCGCCGCTGCTGCGCGGCTCGGTCGAGATCGTGCCGGGGCTGAGCTACCCGCTGATGCGGCTCGCCTTCATCGCGGCGGGCGCGCTGGTCGGCCTGGGGCTGTGGATGCTGATCAACCGCACCCGGCTCGGCATGCTGGTGCGCGCGGGCGCCGATGACCCCGAGATGGTGGACGCGCTCGGCGTCGATACGCGGCGGCTGTTCGCGGGCGTGTTCGCGCTGGGCGGGCTGCTCTGCGGGTTCGCGGGTGTGATGGCGGCGCCGCTGCTCGCGGTCGAGATCGGCATGGGCGAGCGTATATTAATCACCACGTTCGTCGTCATCGTGGTCGGCGGCGTCGGCTCGGTGAAGGGCGCCGCGTTGGGCGCGCTGCTGGTAGGCATGTCGGACGCGATGGGCCGGGCACTGATCCCGGGCGCGGTGGCCGGACTGCTGCCGAGCCACATGGCGGACACCGTCGCGGGCGGGCTGGTGTCGGCCACCACGTTCCTGCTCATGGTGCTCGTGCTGCTGGTGCGGCCGCGGGGGCTGGTGGGCTGATGAGTGAGAGCGTCGCCGCGGCGATCCCCGCTCGGGCGGATCGGCGGGTGTGGTTAGCACTCCTGGCGCTGCTGGGCCTGGGCGTCCTTCTGCTGGTGCCGCAGCTCGCGGCGTGGCTGGGCAAGCCGTTCCTCGTCGGCGTGTTCACCCGCTTCGCCATCTACGCGCTCGCGGCGGTGAGCCTCGACCTCGCGATGGGCTATGGCGGCATCGTGAGCTTCGGGCACGCCATGTTCTTCGCTGTCGGCGGCTACGCGGTGGGCATCATCGCCAGCCACGTCGCGGAGGCGGCGCCGCTGCTGGGCTGGGCCGGCAGCTCCAGCGCGTTGGTCGTGTGGCCAATCGCCGTGCTCGCGTCGTCCGTGCTCGGCGTGTTCGTGGGGTATCTCAGCCTGCGCACCTCGGGCGTGCAGTTCATCATGATCACCCTCGCCTTTGGGCAGCTCGTGTTCCTGATCCTGCAATCGCTCGAAGCCTATGGCGGCGACGACGGGCTGCTGATCGCGCACAGGGCCGAGTGGCCCGGGCTGGGCCGTCCCTCCGATGCCGCGTTCTACTACATCTGCCTCGGCGGGCTGGCGCTGTGGGTGGGGCTGCTGCACCGGCTGGTGCGCTCGCGGTTCGGGCTGGTGCTGCGCGCGCTGCGGCAGAGCGAGCGCCGGGTCGCCAACCTCGGCTATCCCGCGCGGCCCTACCGCCTGGTCGCCTTCACCATCTCGGCCGCCGGCACGGGGCTGGCCGGCGCCATGTGGGCGGATTACGGCCGCTTCGTCAGCCCGGACATGGGGAGCTGGACCAAGTCCGGCGAGTTCATGGCCATGGTCATCCTGGGCGGCGTCGGCACCCTGATCGGCCCGGTGCTCGGCGCGTCCGTGTTCCTCGGGCTGGAGCAGTTGCTGACCGGGCTCACCGAGCGCTGGCTGATCGTGTTCGGGCCGCTGCTGGTGCTCGCCGTGCTGTTCGCGCGCCGCGGGCTGATCGGCCTGCTGGTCCGATGATGGCGGCGTTGGAGGCCGTCGGTCTCTGCAAAAACTTCGGCGCGGTGGCCGCAACCGGTGACGTGTCCATCAGCGTCCAGCCCGGCGAGTGCCACGCGCTGATCGGCCCGAACGGCGCGGGCAAGACGACGCTCATCACCCTGCTCGCCGGCGAGCTGCGCCCTGACCGCGGCGCCATCCGCCTGCGCGGGCGGGACGTCACGGGCTGGCCGACGCATCTCCGCGCGCGCGCCGGGCTGGGCCGGTCGTTCCAGATCGCCCAGCTATTCCCCGAGTTCACCGCCGAGGACAACGCGGCGCTCGCCGTGCAGGCCACCCAGGGTCACAGCTTCCGCTTCTGGCGCGACGCCAGCCGCGACGCCAGCCTGCGCAGCCCGGCGCGAGAGGCCCTGGCCCGCGCAGGCCTCGCCGACCGCGGCGCCACGCGAGTGTCGGACCTTAGCCACGGCGAGCGGCGCCAGCTCGAGCTCGCCCTCGTGCTGGCCCGCCGGGCCGAGGTGTTGCTGCTCGACGAGCCCATGGCCGGGCTCGGCCCCGAGGAGGGTGCCGCCATGACCCGGCGCATCGCCTCGCTCAAGGGCGGCGTCGGCATCCTTCTCGTCGAGCACGATATGGACGCCGTGTTCGCGCTCGCCGACCGCATCTCCGTCCTGGTCCGCGGGCGCATCGTCGCCAGCGGCGCGCCCGACGCCATCCGGCGCGACCCGGCGGTCAAGCTCGCCTATCTCGGCGACGCGCACGTGCCGGCATGACCGGGCTGGTGCTGGAGGGCGTCGCCGCCGGCTACCCGAATGGCGGGCGGGTGCTGCACGGCGTGGCGCTGGAGGCGCCGCTAGGCCGGGCCGTCAGCCTGATAGGGCGCAACGGCATGGGCAAGACCACGACGGTGCGCGCCGCCATGGGCTTGCTGCCGCTGCAGGCCGGGCGGGTGGGGTTCGCCGGCCGGGACCTCACGGGCGCGCGGCCGGCCGTGGTGGCGCGCGCCGGGCTGGGGCTGGTGCCGGAGGGGCGACGGGTGTTCCCGTCGCTGTCGGTGGAGGAGAACCTGGTCGCGACCTCGCGGCCCGGCCCGTGGACGCTCGCGCGCGTCTATGCCCTGTTCCCGCAGTTACAGGAGCGACGGCGCGGCTATGCCCGCACGCTCTCGGGTGGCGAGCAGCAGATGCTGGCGGTCGGCCGCGCCGTGATGACGCAGCCGCGCGTGCTGATCCTCGACGAGGCGACCGAGGGATTGGCGCCGCTGATCCGCGCCGAGATCTGGGCGGCGCTCGCGCTGCTCAAGCAGGAGGGGCTGGGCGTGCTGGTGATCGACAAGAACCTGTCCGAGATGGCCGCGCTGATCGACCGCCACTACGTCATCGAGAAGGGCGCGATCGTCTGGCACGGCACCTCCGCCGAGCTTGTCGCCGACCCGGCCCTATTGGAGCGCTATCTTGGACTCTGACGCGCCAACAGCACTGGGGGACTCTGACTTCCAGGCCTTCGACTTCGAGGCAATGCCGCCGCTCGATCGCTACCGCCTTATGACCTCGACCGTCGTGCCGCGGCCGATCGCCTGGGTCGTGACCCGCGGCGCCAGCGGCGTGGTCAACGCGGCGCCCTACTCGTTCTTCAACGTGCTGGGCGACGACCCCGTGGTGGTGGCGCTCGGCATCCTCTCGCTCGGCGGCGGCGCCGCGGCGTTCAAGGACACCGCCGCCAACATCCTGGCCAGCCGCGAGTTCGTGGTGAACCTGGTGCCGGAGCGCCTGGCGGCCGCCATGAACGCAACTTGCGTCAACGCGCCGCCCGAGGTGGGCGAACTGGAACTGGCCGGGTTGGCGACCGTGCCGAGCCTCAAGGTCGCGCCGCCGCGCATCGCCGCCAGCCCCGTCGCCTTCGAGTGCCGGGTGCTGCACGCCATCGAGACCGGGCCGCGGCAGGTGATCGTGCTCGGCGCCGTGGTGCAGGCGCATCTGGCGCGCGCCTACCTCAGCGGCGACCCGGCGCATCCGCGGGTGGACACGCCCGCGCTCGGCCTGGTCGGGCGGATGCACGGGCGCGGCGTGTATGCGCGGACGACGGACCTGTTCGAGATGTACCGTCCCGGGCCTTGGACGCCGGGCTAGGCCGGCGCGTCCCGGTCGTGCACGGCGGCGCGCGGCGTGGTCGCTTCCACGGCGGTGAAGCTCTCCAGGATGCGGTAGCTGTGCGACGCCCCGCGCGGCACGATCCAGGAATCGCCGGGGGCCAGCGTCACGGTCTGCCCCTCCAGCCACAGCTCGGCGCGGCCGGCGATGACGTATCCGGCAGTGTCATACTCGCGGGTGGCGAGCGCCTTGGGCTTGCCGGGCTGCTCGTCCTTCCACAGTCGCATGGCGATGTTCTTGCCGGTGGCCAGGTAGACCTGGCCATCCTTGCCGCGGGGGGAGTGGGCGCTGGCGACTTTGATGATGGTAGTGTCGGTCATGGTGGGGCTCCTCTGGCTGATGGGTTCAACCCGGGAGCGGGCGGGAGGTTTCGCTCGGGATGACGATCGCTCGCTCGACGCAGATAGGCGGCCTATTTGCGCTACCGATTACTTCTGATTACGCCTTCGCTAATCTCAATGAAGAGTCGGCGACCATCCACGTTTGAAGCAACATACCACTCATGTTCAATCAATGTGAGAACCGCCCGGACACGTTCAGCCGCCTTCGTCTCGTCGCAAGAGAGCTTAATGGTATCTGCTCAACCCGGTGCGAGCACGGGCTGTCCTGACAGGGTCATCCGTACGGCCTGATAGGCGTCGATGCCGCGCCGTGCGGCGGTGCCGACGATGGAGCGGAAGCCTGCAAACAAATCCTTGCCCCAGATGGATCGAAAGCCGCCGGTGACCTTGCGATAGATGGCAGTGGGCCTCAGTTCGCGCTCACTCGCGTTGTTGTCGGCGCCGACTTCGGGGTGATCGAGGAAGGTGAACAGGTGGCTGCGCCACTTGCCATACCGTTTGCGCAACCGTTGCCCATCGCGTTGCGTCGGCGCCAGCGCCATCACTGCGTCGAGGTCGCGCTCCATCCGCTGGCGATACTGGCGGCGGGTGCTTTCGGCCAGACGATGCCGGCGCCGGGCCAGCACGAACGCGCGCAGCAGCAGCGCCTTCACGCGCGGCGCGAACACCGTATCGCCCGCATCGATGGCGAACTGGCAATCGCGCAGCTGATGCGCCAGGCAAATCTGCCAGTCCGCGGCATGGCCCTGCTGCGCGCCGTAGAGGTCGGACACCCAGATCGCCGGGCGATGGCCGTCCATCACCTCGGCCACGACGCCCGCGCCGCGGCTGTTGCGGATGACGTGGATCACCACCTCGCCGTTGTGGAACACCCAG
>JBBSIT010000190.1:0-7235 GCA_038231995.1 Acetobacterales bacterium
GGGACCTCCTCTGCTCAGCGATAAGGCTTTGTTGCAGAAGAACTTTCGCCGATTCAGAGCCCCAGTGCACCTACCCTGTGTGAGAAATGCAGGCTAGCCGCGACGGTGTTCTCGCGCGAGGGCGACGACTGGGTCGGGCATGTGCTGACCGGAGACGCCGTGCTGGACATGCCCGAGATCGGGGTCGTCCTGCCCCTGGGCGACGCCTACGCCGGCATCGAGTTTCCGGACGCCTCCGAGGAGGCGTAAGCGCGCCGAGGCGAGGCCCTACCCTGCCCGCCCATGGCAGTGCTTGAACTTCTTGCCCGAGCCGCACGGGCACAGCGCGTTGCGCGGGGTGTTGCGCCAGGTCGTGGGGTCGTCGGGGTCCACCGCCTCGGCCCGGGCGCCGCCTAGGCTGAGCCGGGCCGGCGCCGGCGCCTCTAGCACGTCCACGTCGCCGTCGACGTAGCCTAGCGCCGCCTCCGGGTGGTTCTCCCACATCGGCTGCGGCCGCGGCGCCAGCTCCTGGCCGGCCTCAGGGCCTAGCTCCACCCGCGCGAGCATGCTGGTCACCCGCTCCTTGAGCTCGTCCAGCATGGCGTTGAACAACGCGAACGCCTCGCTCTTGTACTCGTTGAGCGGGTCGCGCTGGCCGTAGGCGCGCAGGCCGATGCCCTGGCGCAGGTGATCGAGCGCCAGCAGGTGCTCCTTCCAAACGCTGTCCAGCATTTGCAGCAGCAGGCTCTTCTCGACGAAGCGCATCAGCTCCGGGCCGAGATTGGCGGCCCTGGCCGCCATGTGCGCCGCCGCCGCCGCCTCGATGCGCTCGCGCACCTGCGTCTCGTCGATGCCCTCCTCGCGCGCCCACTCCACGATCGGCAGATCGAGCCCGAGCAGCCGCTTCGCGTCCTCGGCGAACTCCACCGTCTCCCACTGCTCCGCGTAGGCCCGCTCCGGCATCCGGCGCGCGACGAGGTTGCCGATCACCTCGGCGCGCATCTCGTGCACCGTCTCGCTCACGTCCTCGGCGCGCATGAACTCGCGGCGCTGCGAGTAGACCTCGCGCCGCTGGTTGTTCATCACGTCGTCGTATTTCAGCACGTTCTTGCGCGTGTCGAAGTTGCGCGCCTCGACCTTCTTCTGCGCCTTCTCCAAGGCCTTGTTGATCCACGGATGGACGATCGCCTCGCCCTCCTTGAGTCCCAGGCGCTGCAGCATCCCGCCCATGCGGTCCGACCCGAAGATGCGCATCAGGTCGTCCTCGAGGCTGAGGAAGAACCGGCTGGCGCCCGGGTCACCCTGGCGCCCGGACCGGCCGCGCAGCTGGTTGTCGATGCGCCGGCTCTCGTGCCGCTCCGTGCCGATCACGAACAGCCCGCCGGCTTGCTTCACCACCTCGTGCGCCGCCGCCACCTCGTCGCGGATCGCCGCCTCGCGCGCAGCCCGCTCCGCCTCGTCCACGTCCGCGAGCTCCAGCTTCACCCGCATCTCGGCGTTGCCGCCCAGCTTGATGTCGGTGCCGCGCCCGGCCATGTTCGTCGCGATCGTGATCGCGCCGGGTGCGCCGGCCTGCGACACGATGGTCGCCTCCTGCTCGTGGAACCGCGCGTTCAGCACCGCGTGCGGGACCTTCTTGCGAGTGAGTATCTCGCTGATGGTCTCGCTCTTCTCGATGCTCGTCGTGCCGACCAGCACGGGCTGGCCGCGGCCGCGCGCCTCCTCGATCAAGGTCGCCACCGCCTCGTATTTCTCGGCCGCCGAGCGGTACACCTCGTCGTCCCCGTCCGCACGCACCACCGGCACGTTGGTCGGGATCTCCACCACGTCGAGCTTGTAGATCTCGGCGAACTCGTCCGCCTCGGTCAGCGCCGTGCCGGTCATGCCGGAGAGCTTGGGATACAGCCGGAAATAGTTCTGGAACGTGATGGACGCCAGCGTCTGGTTCTCCGGCTGGACCGTCACGCCCTCCTTGGCCTCCAGCGCCTGGTGCAGCCCCTCGCTGAACCGGCGCCCTTCCATCATGCGCCCGGTGAACTCGTCGATCAGCACGACCTTGTCCTGCCGCACGATGTAATCGACGTCGCGGCTATACAGCGTCTGCGCGCGCAAGCTCTGCTGCACGTGGTGCACGACCGACACGTTGAAGATGTCGTACAGGTTGCCCTCGGTCACGATGGCAGCGTCGCGCAGCATGTCCTCGACGCGCTCGGACCCGGCCTCCGTCATCGTCACCGTGCGGAATTTCTCGTCCTTCTCGTAAGTCTCCGGGTCCTGCACCAATTCGCGGACCACGGCGTTCACCGTGCGGTACAAGTCCGAGCTATCCTCCGCCGGGCCGCTGATGATCAACGGGGTGCGCGCCTCGTCGATTAGGATGCTGTCCACCTCGTCCACGATGGCGTAGCTGAAGTCGCGCTGCACCATGTCGTCCAGCCGGTACTTCATGTTGTCGCGCAGGTAGTCGAAGCCGAACTCGTTGTTGGTGCCGTAGGTGATGTCGGCGGCGTAGGCGTCGCGCCGCTCCACGTCGTCCAGCCCATGCACGATCACACCGACCGTCATGCCGAGGAAGCCATAGACCCGGCCCATCCACTCCGCGTCGCGCGCGGCGAGGTAGTCGTTCACCGTCACGACATGCACGCCGCGGCCCGGCAGCGCGTTCAAGTACACCGGCAAGGTGGCGACCAGCGTCTTGCCCTCGCCGGTCTTCATCTCGGCGATCTTGCCGCCGTTCAGCACCATGCCGCCGATCAGCTGCACGTCGAAATGCCGCAGGCCCAGCACCCGGCGCGACACCTCGCGCACCACGGCGAACGCCTCGGGCAGCAGCGCGTCCAGCGTCTCGCCCCGCGCCAGCCGCTCGCGGAACTCCACGGTCCTGCCCTGCAGCGCCTCGTCCGACAGCGCGGCCATCGCCGGCTCAAGCGCGTTGATCGCCGGCACCCGGCGCTGAAACGCCTTGATGTTGCGGTCGTTGGCGGTGCCGAACACGGCGCGGGCGATGCGTCCAAACATAGGGGGCCTTCCAGGGTGCCGCACCCAGGCGGCGTGCGGGGCAGCACGGAGATAAGACTGCGGTCCCCCGCGGTCAACGAGTGCAGCTCCCTTGCAATCACGAGTGCGGCTTGTGACGGCTTGGGTCCTGGGGCATTGTCCGGCCGCCCCTACCCGAGGTCCCCATGCGCGCGTCGAGCCTCCTTGCCGCCTTCACCCTTGCCCTGGCGTCCACCACCGCGCTGGCCCAGGGACCCACAACGTCGCCCGCATCACCGCCTGCGGCGCCGCCCGCGCCCTCGGCCGCGCCATCCGCGGCGGCGGCGCCTGACCCGGTGGTGGCCCGCGTCGGCAGCGACGAGATCCACAGCAGCGACCTGGCCGAAGCGGCGCAGGGCCTGCCGGAGGAGCTGCGCGGCATGCCGGCGCCCGTGCTCTACCCGATGCTGCTGGACCAGATGATCGACCGGAAGGTGATCGTGCAGGCCGCGCGCAAGGCCGGGCTGGAGCGCGACCCGCAGGTGCAGAAGCAGATCGCGCGCGCCACCGACACCACGCTGCAGAACGCCCTGCTGCTGCGCGAGGTCGGGCCGCAGATCACCGAGGACGCCATCCGCGCCCGCTACGAGCGCGACATCGCCGGCAAGCTCGGCGAGGAGGAGGTGCGCGCCCGCCACATCCTCGTGGCCGACGAGGCCGAGGCCAAGCGCATCCTCGAACAGATCCAGAAGGGCGCCAATTTCGAGGAGCTGGCCAAGGAGCACAGCACCGACCCGACTGCCAGGGCCGGCGGCGGCGACCTCGGCTTCTTCAAGAAGGGCGACATGCTGCCCGAGTTCGCCGCCGCCGTCTTCGCCCTCAAGCCCGGCGAGGTCAGCCCGGCGCCGGTCAAGACCCGCTTCGGCTGGCACATCATCAAGCTGGAGGACCGCCGCACCGCCCCGCCGCCGCCCTACGAGCAGGTGCGCGACGAGATACGCCAGGCGATGATCCAGGAGGGCGTGAAGCGCGTGCTGGACGAGGCGCGCCAGGGCGTCAAGATCGAGCGGTTCAACCCGGACGGCTCGCCCCAGGCGGCCGCGGCGACGCCGCCGGCAGGCATCGGAGCGCCGCCGGTCGGCACGGCGGCGCCGCCGGCAGGTGCTGGAACGCCGCCGGCCGCGCCCGCCCCGCGCTGAGGCGGCCATGGCGCCCCCGCTCTCGCCGCTCGCGGTCCCGTTGCCGCAGCTCGCCCCGCTGGCGGGCGTCCGCCTGGGCTCGGCCGAGGCGGGCATCCGCTACCAGGGCCGCACCGATCTGGTGATGGTCGAGCTGGCGCCGGGCACGACCGTCGCCGGCGCCTTCACCCGCAACCGCTGCCCCGGCGCCCCGGTGGACTGGTGCCGCGACGCGCTCAAGGGCGGCGAGGCCCGCGCCGTCGTGGTCAATGCCGGCAACGCCAACGTGTTCACCGGCCGGGCCGGCGCCGCCGCGGTCGAGGCCACGGCGGAGGCGGCGGCCGCCCTGGTCGGCTGCAAGCCGCACGAGGTGTTCGTCGCCAGCACCGGCGTGATCGGCGAGGTGCTGCCGCACGGCCGGCTGACCGCCGCCCTGCCCGGGCTGCACGCCTCGCTCGCGGCCGATGCCTGGGAACTCGCCGCGCGCGGCATCATGACGACCGACACGTTCCCCAAGGCCGCGACCCGCACGGCGCGGATCGGCGACGCCGAGGTGCATATCACCGGCATCGCCAAGGGCAGCGGCATGGTGGCGCCCGACATGGCGACCATGCTGTGCTTTGTGTTCACCGACGCCAAGATACCGGCCAACGACTTGCAGGACATGCTGACCCGCGGCGTCAAGCGCAGCTTCAACCACACCACGGTGGACAGCGACACCAGCACGTCCGACACCGTGCTGCTGTTCGCCACCGGGCAGGCGCGGCACGACAAGGTGGGCGGCCACGCCAAGATGCTGCGCGACTTCCGCGACCAGCACACGGACCTGCTGCTCGACTTGGCGCTGCAGGTGGTGCGGGACGGCGAGGGCGCGCAGAAGCTGGTGCGCATCGACGTGACCGGCGCGGTGAGCCGCAAGAGCGCGCGCCGGGTCGCGCTGAGCATCGCCAACTCCCCCCTGGTGAAGACCGCCATCGCCGGCGAGGACGCGAACTGGGGCCGCATCGTCATGGCCGTCGGCAAGGCGGGCGAGCCGGCCGACCGCGACCGGCTGTCGGTCGGCGTCGGCGGGACCTGGATGGCGCGCCAGGGGGGCGTCGTGCCGGGCTACGACGAGGCGCCCGTCGTGGCGCACATGAAGGGGCGCGAGATCGCCATCGCGGTCGATCTGGGCCTGGGCAAGGGCGCCGGCACCGCCTGGACCTGCGACCTGACGCATGGCTACATCGACATCAACGGCAGCTATCGCAGCTAGCGGTTTTCCGCGATACCCGAAGTAGTTACAGCTTGCTTTTGCGACCGCATCTGAGCCACCTTGCGGCATGTCGCATGCCTTGGCCCTGAGTCCCGAGCCGGAGTTCACCCCGCTCCCCACGGCGCGCCTGCTGCTGCGCCCGCCCTGCCCGGCCGACGCCGAGCAGCTTCACCGCCTCGTGAACGACTGGGCGGTGGTGCGCAATTTGAGCCGCCTGCCCTTCCCCTATCCCCGCCAGCTCACGGACGAGTGGATCGCCAGCACCGCCCGGCAGCTCGCGGAGGGCACCGGGTATCACGTGGTCATCACCGGGCAGGATGGCGACCGGGAGCTGGTCATCGGCTGCGTCGGGCTGCGGCTGGATTTGCGGCCGCGCACCGGGCACCTCGGCTACTGGGTCGGCCGGCGCTTCTGGGGGCATGGCGTGGCAACCGAGGCGGCGGACCGGGTCGCGCGCTGGGCGCTGGCCAACCTCGACATCGACCGGCTCGAGGCGCACGTGGCGGACGACAACCCCGGCAGCGCGGCCGTGCTGCGCCGGATCGGTTTTCGCGAGGCCGGGCACGGGCGGGAGGCGTTCCTCGCCCGCGGCGGCGAGCATCCCGTCACCCGGTTCGAGGCCACTCGGGAGGACCTGTTCGGCGCCGTGGAGCATCCGGAGCCGCCGGGCGACCTGCCTCGGCCGGCGACCGGCGGCCCGCCGCTGGTGCTGGTCGCGGCCTGCGCGCTGATCGACGAGGACGGCCGCGTGCTGCTGGCCCGGCGGCCGGAGGGCAAGACCATGGCCGGGCTATGGGAGTTCCCTGGCGGCAAGCTGCATCCGGGCGAGACGCCCGAGGCGGCGTTGATCCGCGAGCTGCACGAGGAATTGGGGATCGACGTGGCGGCGAGCTGCCTGGCGCCGTTCGCGTTCGCTTCGCATGCTTATGAGCGGTTTCATTTGCTGATGCCGTTGTATTTGTGTCGGCGGTGGAAGGGACGGCCTGCGGGGCGGGAGGGACAGGCGTTGGCTTGGGTGCGGCCGGGGAAGCTGGGAGAGTATCCGATGCCGCCAGCGGACAAGCCGCTGGTCGCGCAGTTGAGGGACTTTCTGTAGGCGGGGCATAGTAGGCGTGCTGCTGCCCCAAGCGCGTTAGCATTTGCGAATGGCTATTGGCGTTTGAGAGGGTTCATGAAGGCGAAAGATCGCACAATCAAAGAGTGGTTTGACCGCATCCGGTCGGGGCAATTGCGTCTGCCCCGCTCTCAGCGCGGGGAAGCATGGGAACTCGACAATGTCGAGGGATTGCTTGACTCGGTGCTCAAGAGTTTGCCTGCTGGCGCTGCCTTGGTTCTTGAAATCGGCCGGGACGAGCCCTTTGTGACCCGCCCGCTGGCGGGTGCCCCAAATCCGAAGGAGCACTGCAACGAGCATTTGCTCGACGGGCAGCAGCGCCTCACGGCCCTCTGGAAGAGCCTGCAAGATCTTTATGAAGACCAGATTTTTTTGGTTCGTCTCAAAGAACCTATGCCTGACGAGGAAGAGATCGTTTCTCCACGTGTTGTACGTCAAAACCGTTGGACCCACCGCGACGGGAGACGTTTCCCATTATGGATCGACTCTCCGGCTGAGGTCTATGATCGCGGCTTGATACCCGCCAGCTTGCTGCAGCCAGACGACGTATCAGCGCAACGACTGGCATGGCTTCAGAAAGCGATCGGTAACGACTACAAAGCGATTTTCGAAGTCGTAACTGCTCACGTCCCTTGACGTTTGGAGATCATGAGACGGTTGGGAGCGGTGATCCTTCGAGGGCGAGGCGGATGGCGTCGATGGCGCGGATCGAGCGGCGGCGGCCGGTTTCGAC
>JBBSIT010000191.1:0-7223 GCA_038231995.1 Acetobacterales bacterium
CCGCGTCGATCTCGGCGATCTCTACCTCTCCCTCGCGCGCGAGGGACACGACGTCCGCGTCCACGCCGCCGACCCGGCCTATGCCGGCGCGTTCGCCGGGCTGGTCCATCTCGTGCCGGACTGGCGCGCCGAGCTTGATTGGGTCGGGCGCGACGGCATCGTGCTGTTCGAGAAGGTCGGCCAGGGCGCGCTGCAGGACAGGCTCCGCGAGGAAGGCTATCGCGTCGTCGGCGGCAGCGCGCTCGGCGACCGGCTGGAATACGACCGCGCCTTCGGCCAGGATGCGCTGCGCGACGCCGGGCTGAACATCGCGCGCAGCCACGCCTTCGACAGCGCCGACGAGGCGGCGGGCTGGCTCGCGACGCATCCCGGCCGGTTCGTGCTCAAGCACTTCGACAACGCCCGCGCCACCTTCGTCGGCGATCATCCCGCAGGCGCGGACGTGCTGTTCCAGTTGCGCCGGCGCGCCGTGCCGGGCCGGCGCGTGCTGCTGATGGAGCGGCTGGAGGGCGTCGAGGTCGGCGTCGGCGCCTATTTCGACGGGCAGCGCTTTCTGTCGCCGGCGTGCATCGACTTCGAGCACAAGCGCTTCTTTCCCGGCGAGATCGGCGAGATGACCGGCGAGATGGGCACCCTCGCCTCCTACGAGGGCGCCAGTCGGTTGTTCGACGCCGCCCTCGCGCCGCTTGCGCCCCGCTTGGCCGCTGCCGGGCACGTTGGCTACGTCAACGTGAACACGATCGCCAACGAGGCGGGGCTGTGGCCGCTGGAGTTCACCTGCCGCTTCGGCAATCCCGGCTTCGCCGTGCTGGCGGCGCTGCAGCGGGACGGCTGGGGCGACCTGCTCGAACGCATGGCGGCGGGCGGGTCCGATGGCTTCGCCGTGCGCGCGGGCTGGTCGGTCGGCATCGTGCTGACCATCCCGCCTTTCCCGTCCGAGGACCTGGCCGCCACCCCGGACGACGACGCGCCCGTGTTCTTCCATGCTGACCCGGCTGGCGCGGACGCGGCGCATTACCACTTCTCCGACGTACGCGTTGCCGACGGCCAGCTCCTCGCCCGCCGCCGCACCGGCTACGCCATGGTGGTGACCGGCATCGGCGCGGACGTAGGGACGGCGCAGGCGCAGGCGGCCGCGCGGGCGCGCAACGTGATCATCCCCGACCTGCGCTGGCGCGCGGATATCGGCGACCGCTTCCTCGCACAGGACGAGGTAAGGCTGCGCACGCTTGGCTGGCTGGTTCCAGCCGGCCGCATCCAGCTCGCGGCCGGCGATTGAGCGGGCCGATCGGCGACTGCCTCGCCGGCCGCATCTCGCCTGAGGTGGCGGTCGCGCGGCTGCTGCTCGGCGGCGCCGGGTCGCGCGCCATCGCCCGGAAGCTGGAGCGGCGCCGCCCCGACCCGCCCTGCGCCCGATGGTCCGCGTTGAGCGAGCTGGTCGCCGCCAGAAGTGTGGCGCTCGACGCGCTCGCGGCCGAGATCGCCGAGGTCGGCAGCGACCACACCATCATCGGCGCCGACACGGCCCGCACCGCCGCGTTCTTTGACCGCGCCGCAGCCCACTCGCCCGAGGCCGGCGTCGCGCTGTTCTCGCTCGGCGATCCCGCAATCCTGGCGGCGGCGACCGGCGAGGTCGTGGCCTGGCTTGAGACCTCGAGGCTATTGCGGCCGGGCGCGGACGTGCTGGACCTCGGGTGCGGCTTCGGCCGGATTGCCGCGGCGATCGCGCCGCGCTGCCGCTCCGTGCTGGGGCTCGACGTGTCCGCCGGCATGGTGGCCGAGGCTCAGCGCCGGCACGCGGGGCTGGCCAATGCGCGGTTCGAGACCACGCCTGGCCGGCACATCGCCGCGCTGCCGCCGGCCGCGTTCGATCTCGTGCTCGCTGTGGACAGCTTCCCTTATATCGCCCAGGCCGGCCTTGCGTCCGGTCACGTCTCGGACGCCGCCCGCGCGCTGCGGCCCGGCGGCGCGCTCGTCGTGCTGAACCTGTCCTACCGTGGCGATCCGGCAGCCGACTGCGCCGACGCGGCCGCTTGGGCGGAAGCATCCGGTCTCGCGCTCGAAGTTGCCGGCGTCCGCCCGTTCGCTCTGTGGGACGGGACGGCCTACGTGCTGCGCAAGCCGCCTCTGGAGGGCGTGTGCGGCTGATCGCGGCCAGCCTCGTCGCCGCGCTCCTGCTCGCCCCGGCCGCGCCCGCTGCCGATCGCGCCGCCCTCATGGCCCAGCACCGCGGCGGCGTCATCCGGCTGCTGGCCCGCACCGCCGCCGGCAGCATCGACCCGCAGGTCAACTACACCGCGCAGTTCTGGCAGGTGTTCGCTCTCGCCTATGACGGCCTCGTCGCGTTCCGCAAGGTCGCCGGGCCGGCCGGCCGGGAAATCGTGCCGGACCTCGCGGATGCAGTGCCGGAGCCAGCGGAAGGGGGCCTGCTCTACACCTTCCGCCTGCGCCCCGGCCTGCGCTTCTCCGATGGTGCGCCGGTCCGCGCGTCGGACGCCGCCGCGTCGTTCCGCCGCATGTTCCGCGTTCTGAGCCCGACGGCCGGCACCCTCTACGGCGCGATCCTCGGCGCGGACGAGTGCCTGCGCGCGCCGGCCGCGTGCCGGCTGGTGGGCGTCACGGCCGATGATGCGGCCGGCACGGTCGCGATCCGCCTGAACCAACCCGACCCGGAGTTTGCCGCCAAGCTCGCCCTGCCGCATGCCAGCGTGCTGCCGGCCAGCGCGCCGGCACGGGACGTGGGCGCCGCGCCGTTGCCCGGCACCGGGCCTTACGTGATCGCGGAATACGATCCCGGCGCGCGCATGCGTCTGGTCCGCAACCCCTATTTCCGCGAGTGGAGCGAGGCCGCGCAGCCTGACGGTTATGCCGACGAGATGCTCTACGAGTTCGGCCTGAGCGACGAGGCGCAGGTGACGGCGGTGCTGAACGGCGACGCCGACTGGATGTTCGACACGCCGCCCGCGGACCGCCTCGGCGAGCTCGGCGTGCGCTATGCCGGCCAGGTCCACATCGACCCCGCTTACGCCATCTGGTTCCTGCCGATGAACACCCGCCTGCGACCGTTCGACGATATGCGCGTGCGCCGGGCCGTGAACATGGCGATCGACCGGCGCGCTGCCGTGAAGCTGTTCGGCGGCCCTCGCCTGGCGGAGCCGCTGTGCCAGGCGCTGCCGTCGGGCCTGCCAGGTTATGAGCCGTATTGTCCTTACCCGCACGATCCAGCGGCCGCCCGGCGCCTGGTGGCCGAGAGCGGCGCGGCCAGCGCCCGCGTGACGCTGGTCACGGATGACAGCGCCGTGCAGCGCGCCATCGGCGCCTACGTGCTGGGCGTCCTGCAGGACCTCGGCCTCGACGCCCGCACCCGCGCGCTGTCGGCCAACCTGCAATCCACCTACATCCAGAACAGCGGCAACGCGGTGCAGATCAGCCTGACCTCGTGGTACGCCGACTATCCCTCCGCCGCCAACATCCTCGTGCCCAATTTCGGTTGCGCCGCCATCCGCCCAGGATCGGACGCCTCCACCAACATCCCCGGGATCTGCGACCCGACGATCGAGGCGGCGTTCCAGCGTCGCGACTGGGCGGCAGCCGACCGGGCCGTGACGGACCTGGCGCCGGCGGCCGTGCTGTTCGCACCGCGCTACGTCAACGTGGTCAGCCACCGCGTCGGGGGATTCCAGTACCATGACCAATACCGCTGGCTCATCGCCCAGGCCTGGGTCCGCTAGGCCCGGCGCCTTCACGCGCCTCGCAGCGGACCGCGGCGCCACGATCGCGCTGGCCGCCCTGGCGCTCATCGTGCTCGCCTGCGCGCTGGCGCCGCTCTATGCCGATCGTGTCTCCCGCACCGATCCGTTCCGCTCCAACCCGAACGACACGCTACTGCTGGGCGGACGGATTATCGAGGTTGTGCAGGAGAACACCGCCGGACTGGGCCTGGGCACAACGCCGCTCGGGCCGACCTGGCGCGGCGCCTACCTGCTGGGCGCCGATGCACAGGGGCGCGACGTGGCCGCCCGCGTGCTGTACGGCGGGCGCAACTCGCTGCTGATCGCCGCCAGCGCCACCGCGCTGTGCCTTGCGCTGGCCGCCGTCGCGGGGCTGGCGGCCGGGTTCGCCGGGGGCGCCACGGACACGGTGCTGGCCTGGCTGCTCGACCTGCTCTGGGCCTTTCCCATCACGCTGCTCGCCATCTCGCTCTCCCTCGTGCTGCTCAGCCAGGGCGTGCGGCTCGGCCCGGTGCTGATCGAGTCCGATAGCCTCGCGCTGCCCATCCTGATCCTTGGGGTCATCTACGTGCCCTACGTCGCCCGGCCGCTGCGGGCACAAGTGCGTGCTCTGCGCGGCACGGAGTTCGTGCTGGCTGCGATGTCGCTCGGCGCCGGGCCGTGGCGCGTGCTGGGCCGGCACGTGCTGCCGCATGTCGTGCCCACGCTGGTCGGCTTCGTGCCCGTGATCATGGCGCTGGCGCTGCTGTCCGAGGCTGCCTTGTCCGTGCTGTCCGTGGGCGTGCAGGCGCCGGCGGCGAGCTGGGGCACGCTGATCGCGGATGGGCAGGCGCTGCTCTACTCAAGGCCGCTCGTCGCCATCGCGCCGGGCTTGGCCGTGGTTGCGACCGTGCTCGCCCTGAACGTACTGGCGGACGGCCTGCGCGACGCCATGGACCCACGGGGGTGATGGCGCTGCTCCGCCTCGGCCGTGCGCTCGCCGTCATGGCGGGGATCAGTGTGCTCGTGTTCCTCATCTTCTTCGCCACCCCTGGCGCCGACCCGGCGGCACGCATCGCCGGCCGCGGCGCCAGCCCGGAGACGCTCACCGCCGTGCGCGCCGAGTTCGGCCTCGACCGCCCCTTGCCCGTGCAGTACGCGCGCATGATGCAGCGGCTGTTCATCAGCCAGGACCTCGCCTCCTTCGCCAACCGCGGCCAGCTCGTCGTGCCCGCCCTGCTGCGCGCCGCCCCTGTCACGCTGTCCCTCGCCGCGGGGGCCGCGGTGCTGTGGGGCGCGGTCGGCCTCGCCATCGGGGTGGCGGCGGCGCTGCGGCGCGGCCGGCCGATCGACCGCGCGGTGACGGCGCTCGGGCTGCTCGGCGTGTCCGTGCCGGTGTTCTGGCTGGGCGAGGTCGTGAACCTGGTCACGCAGGACCGGGGCAACCCGCTATTCGCCTGGGTGCCGCCGCTCGGCTACGTGCCGCTCACCGAGGACCCGGCGAGGTGGGCGCGCGCGTTGCTGCTGCCCTGGGCCACGCTGGCGATCGTGTATGCCGGCGCCTACGGCCGGGTGCTGCGCAACAGCCTGGTGGACGCGCTCGACCAGGACTACGTCCGCACCGCCCGCGCCAAGGGCCTCGGCGAGCCGCGTGTCGTGCTGCGCCACGCCCTGCGTGCCTCGCTCGGCACGGCGGTGGCGTTGTTCGGGCTAGATTTCGGCGCCTTGGTCGGCGGCGGCACCCTGCTCGTCGAGGTCGTGTTCGGCCTGCGCGGCGTCGGCAAGCTGACCTACGACGCGCTCAACAACCTAGACCTGCCGATGGTCATGGCCGCCGTGCTCTACTCATCGCTGTTCGTGGTGGCGGCCAACGCGGCGGCGGATGCGCTGCAGGCCTGGCTGGACCCGCGGCTCAGGGCCGGATGACCCGCTCGACCCACGCCAGCAGGTCCGCGATCACCTCGCCGCGGTTGATCTCGTTCAGCATCTCGTGCCGCCCGCCGGGGTAGAGCCGCACCGTCATGTCAGTGAATCCGGCGTCGCGGTAGCGCGCCACCAGAGGGTCGAACCAGGCGAGCCCGCCATGCACCGGGTCGGCGTCGCCGGAGAACAGGTAGAGCGGCAGGTCCGACGGGACCTGCGCGAGCGCCGCCGGATCCGCCATGCGCGTGGCCGCCGCGAGCATAGAGTTGCGGCTCTCCTGCGTGAGCGAGAAGCCGCAGAGCGGGTCGGCGCGGTAGGCGTCCACGGCGGCCGGGTCGCGGCTGAGCCAATCGAACGGGGTGCGTGCGGGGACGAAGGCGGCGTTGTAGTCCTGCAATCGCGCGCGTCCGCCGGGCCGGACTGGCCTCGCTTCGAGCGCGGCGGAGCCGGACAGCGCGACGCCAGCCACCAGCGCGTGGTGGTCGAGTAGATAGAGCTGGGCGGCGAACGAGCCCATGCTGTGGCCCAGCAGCACGATAGGGACGCCTGGCTGCTCCCGCCGTGCTACGTGGGTCAGACAGGCCATGTCGTCCGCCAGCGCGGGGAACCCGCCCGGGCCGAGGTCGCCGAGCGCGCCGGCCGCCGATGCGCCGTGGCCGCGGTGGTCATTGGCATAGACGGCGAGCCCGGCCGTGTTCAGCGCCGCGGCGAGCGAGCGGTAGCGCAGGGCGTGCTCGCCCATGCCGTGCGCGACCTGCACGACGCCGCGCGGCTCGCCCTCGGGAAGCCAGCGATATCCTGCCAGCGCCGCGCCGTTGGCGCCGTGAAAGGTGAAGGCCTCGGTCAACTGCCGCCGAGTGCGGCCGCTGCTGGCACGAAGTAGTCGGTCCAGGCCGCTGGCTGCATCCGCAGCGTGCCAGTGCGGTGCAGGAACTGGGCGAAGGTCAGGGTGCCCTCAGGCCGGGTGCTGAACACCATGTCGGGCTCGCGCAGCAGGGCGGTCAGGTCCTCGGCCATCATGCGATCGCCGGAGAGCGCGAGGTAGTCCGCGGCGGCGCCCGCCGGGTCGTCGCGGATAGCGGCGATGGCTTCCTCGGATGCTGCGATGACGGCACGGACCAGTGCCGGGTTGGCGTCGGTGAAGCGAGTGGTGGCGAACAGCACGGCGGTGGAGAGATTGCCGCCCACGATGGCGTTGCTGTCCACGACCACCCGCGCGCCGGGCACCTCGCGCAGCTCGCGGGTGATGAACGGCGGTGACGCGAAGTGGCTCGCCACCTCGTGCCGCGGGTTCATCATGGCGACGAAGGCGTCCGCGTGGCCCATCTGCACTGTGTTGGCATCGAGCCGGCGCCACTCCGACGCGCCGAACTGCGCGGCGGACGCCATCTGAAGCAGGATCGCCTGGGTGGACACGCCCACGGTCGGCACGGCGATGCGGTCGTTCTCGCCGTAGTCGGCCAGGGTGCGGATATGCGGGGCGCGTGTGATCAGCCGGGCGGGCAGGGCGGCGTTGCTGGCGATGCCGCGCACGCCGCCGCGGGTGCGGTCCCAGAGCAGCAGCATGTTGCCCGGCCCGGCGCTGACCAC
>JBBSIT010000192.1:0-7201 GCA_038231995.1 Acetobacterales bacterium
CATTGCATCCGCCTCGCCGTTCACAGCGAGGCGGATGCAATGCTCCGGAGTTCATTTACGTCCGCGGCCGCCGCCCTGGGCCACCACCACGTCGCGCACGCCGCCGGCCGCCTCGTCCGCCACCACGACGGCCACGTCGCCCCAGAAACGGTCCAGCGTGCCGGCCGGCACCTCGTTCAGCTGCACGATCCGCCCGCGCTCGATGCCGGCCGCGTCCTGCACGATCCACTGTATCTCGACGCGCTGGGTCCCGGCGGCGCCGGGCGCCGTCCGCACCTCGCCGCTCAGGGTGAAATCCGCCCCGCGCGCGGTGTCCTGCAGGATGAGGCCGAAGCCGGACAGCCGTGTGCGCATCTGCGTCGGCAGGCTGCGGTTGCCGTCGCCCGGCGCGCCCGTGACGCCGGAGAAGGCGACGCGCGTGGGGCGGTTCACCAGGCTGTTCGGGTCCGATTGCCGCCGGGCCGCCTCGATCCGCTGCAACAGCGACGCGATGCCCGGCGCCGCGTCCGCCGCCGCGCGCTTCAGCGTGGTGGGCGTCCCCTCCGCCCAGGCGCGCAGCGGCACGGGCGGGCCCTCGGAGATCCCCTGCTGCTCGCCAGCGGGGTTCAGCACGGCGTAGCTCGGCACCACCTCGTTCCCGCGCGGCTCCGCCGTCAGCACGAGCTGCCAGTCGCCGCGGCGCGCGCCCTCGCTGGGCACGGCCGGCACCTCCTGCGCCACGAGCGCATCCGCGACGGCGCCGGCCCAGGTGTCGGCCGCGAGGTTGGGCAGCAGCGCCTGGGTCGGGGAGGGCACCGAGAGCCGGGAGGGCGGCGGCTGCGACAGGCGCTGCGCCGCGGCGCCGGGTCGGCCGAGGAACGGCTGCGGCAGGTCGCCGCACGCCGAGACCAGCAGCAGCAGGCTGAGCGCTGCCCTACGCAAAGCAGCTCGCCAGGCCGACCAGCACGAAGATGAGGAGAAAAAGGACGAGATACAGACCCACAAGCGCACCTTTATAGCGTTTTCATCCGGGGTGAAACCGCTATGGCCTTTGTTTCACGCGGTTACTCACCCTGACCGGACGCAAGAGCGCGTCCGGTCAGAGTGAAACCGCTTCAAAGCATCACGACCGAGATCTGATGCCCGATCGGCCCGCCGCCGGCCAGCGTGCGGCGCCGGTGGCTGAAGAACCGGGCCTCGTCCGCTGCCGTGTCGGCGTCCACCACGTCCACCTCGGCATATCCTGCCAGCCGCGCGGCGCAGTAGCCGGGCAGGTCGAACTGCCAGCGGTCATGGTGATCGCCGGGCTCGAACAACCTGCCGAACAGGGCGTCGTGCCCGATGACCGCGTCGCGCAGGTCGCGGCCCACCTCGTAGCTGGCCTGGTGGATGCAAGGCCCGATGACGGCGCGGATGCGGACGGCGCCCAGCGCCGCCATGGCCGCAGCCGTCGCTTCCACCACGCCCGCCGCGGCGCCGCGCCAGCCCGCGTGCACGGCGCCGACCACGCCGGCCTCCGCGTCCGCCAGCAGCACCGGCGCGCAGTCGGCCGTGATGATGCCGAGCGCGATGCCAGGCCGGTCCGTGACCATCGCGTCCGCCCGCGGTCCGGCGCCGGCCTCCCAGGGCTCGGTGACCCGCACCACCTCCGCGCCGTGCATCTGCGTCAGCCCGACGAGCATTCGGGTATCGGTGCCGACCCGGCGCGCCGCGCGCTCGCGGTTGAGCTGCACCGCCGCCGGCAGGTCCTGGCTGGACAGCGAGCAGTTCAGGCTGGCGTAAGGTCCGGTCGAGACGCCGCCGCGGCGGGTGAAGAAGCCGTGCAGCGCGGGAAGGTGCGGGCTCTCGATGGCGTCGGCTTCAGTCATGCCTCGAACCCTGGCGGTGTCGGGAGGGCAGGGTGGCAGAGCGCCATCGCCTTGAACAGCCGGCCCATGCGGTCGGGCTCGGCCAGGCGCTGCGCCGCCTGCACCAAGGCCGCCGCCCGCGCCGGAGGCTGGGTGCGGGCGAGCCGGTCGGTGCGCTGGAACAAGCCGAGCCGGGCGAGGAACGGCCCTTGCGGCGCCGGGCCGTGCACGCCGGCGCCGGCCGCGTGCGCGATGCGGGCGAGGGCGGCGAAGTCGACATGCGCCGTGAGGTCCGCCTCGCCCGGAGGCTGCAGTGGGTCGGCGGCACGCGCTGCCCGCAGCGCCTGCAGGCTGTCGCCAGGCGCGCTGGCGGCCGGGCCGTAATCGAGGAACAGCGCGGCCCCGTCCGTTGTGGCCACCCGCGCTGCAAGCAAGCGGACGATCTCGCGCGCCGGCTCGCACAGCTCCACGATATCACCGTCTCTCGCGTCCAGGTCCGGCGCCGACGCGGGCTGCTCCACGAACGCCGAGTCCTCCACGAACCGCTCGGTCCAGCCGCTCCCGCGCCGCACGAACTGCCGGATCGGCAGCGCGTCCAGGAACTCGTTGGCGAGCAGCAGCAGCGGGCCGGCCGGCAGGTCCTCCACCCGGTCGTGCCACGTGGCATCCGGCAGGAGCAAACTCTGCTGCTCCCGCAGGCGCGGCGATGTCTCGACCAGGTGCAGCCGCAGCGCGCTTGCGAATTCCGGCGCGGCCTGCCGCACGGCGCGCAGCGCGTCGGCCATCAGCGTGCCGCGGCCCGGGCCGCACTCGGCGAGCAGCACCGGGTCGGGCCGGTCCATGCTCTCCCAGACGACCGCCGCCCACAGGCCCAGCAACTCGCCGAACACCTGGCTGATCTCGGGCGAGGTGGTGAAGTCCGCGAACGGGTCCCGTTCGGCGTAGTAGGCGGCGTTGGCGCGGGCCATGAAGGCGTCCAGCCGCTCCATCAAAGCGGCTGCGGCCGGCGCAGCAACAGCCACAACCCGGCCAGCAGCATCGGCAGGCTCAGCAACTGGCCCATGGTCGCGCCGGCATACAGGAAGCCCAGGAAGGCGTCGGGCTGGCGGAACAGCTCGCCGACGCTGCGCGCCAGGGCGTAACCGACCAGGAACACGCCGCTCAGCGCCCCGAACCGCGCCCGGACGGCCTCGCTGCGCGACAGCGCCCAGAGCACGGCGAACAGCAGCACGCCCTCCAGCCCGGCCTGATACAGTTGGCTCGGATGCCGCGGCTCCGGCCCGGCGGCGGGGAACACCATCGCCCAGGGCAGCCAGTCCGGCGCCGGGCGGCCCCACAGCTCGCCGTTGATGAAGTTGGCCAGCCGCCCGAGCGCCAGGCCCAGCGGCGCCACGACCGAGATCCGGTCGGCGAAGCCCAGCAGCGGGATGCCGTTGCGCCGCGTGAACAGCCACGCCGCCACGGCGACGCCCAGCATGCCGCCGTGGAAGCTCATGCCGCCCTGCCAGACCGCAAGGGCCGCGAGCGGATTATGCAGGTAAAAACCGGGCTGATAGAACAGCACGTAGCCGAGCCGCCCGCCGAACACGACGCCCAAGGTCGCCCAGGTCAGGAAGTCATCGACCTGCTCCGCCGTGGCGACCGTGGGCGCCAGCCGGACGAGACGCCGCATGATTCGCCAGCCCAGCACGAGCGCCGCGATGTAGGCGAGCGCGTACCACCGGATGGCAAACGGCCCGAGCTGGACGAGCACCGGGTCGAACTGGGGAAACAAGAGGACGTTCATGGGTTACACATACTGGTCAGGCCGCATCAGGTGGTCCTGCACGTAGCGGCGCACGCCCTCCTCCAGCGGCGTGAACTGCCCGGCGTAGCCCGCCGCCCGCAGCCGCTCCATCATCGCCTGCGTGTAAGACTGATACTGCCCCTGCAGCGCCGCCGGCATGTCCACGAACTCCACCCGCCGGGGCTGGCCGGCCGCATCGCACACGGCATGGGCGAGGTCGAGATAGGTGCGCGCCGTGCCGGTGCCGAGGTTGAACAGCTCGGACACGCCGGGCGTGTCCAGCAGCCAGAGCAGCACGTCCACCACGTCGCCGACCCAGATGAAGTCGCGCCGCTGCGCCCCGTCGGCGAGGCCGGGCCGGTCCGAGCGGAACAGGCGGGGCGGTTGGCCGGCCGAGAGCTCGTCGAACTTGACCTTCACCACCGAGACCATGCCGCCCTTATGGTACTCGTTCGGGCCATAGACGTTGAAGAACTTGAGCCCGGCCCATTGCGGCGGCCGCGGTTCGTCTGCCGCCAGCGCCGCCTGCACCCGCAGGTCGAAGGCGTGCTTGGTCCAGCCGTACAGATTCAGCGGACGCAAGCCGGGCAGGCCGGCCAGGTCGTCGTCGAAGCCGGCGGAGCCGTCGCCGTAGGTGGCGGCCGAGGACGCGTAGACGAATGGCACGCCCTGCGCCGCGCACCACTCCCACAGCCGCCAGGACAGGGCGACGTTGGTGTCCCACACCAGGTCCCCATCGGTCGCCGTGGTCTCGCTGATGGCGCCGAGATGATAGACCATGTGCAGCTTCGGCCCGGCCGCCAGGAAGGCGTCGAGCGCCTCCGGCCGCACGACCTGCGCCGGCGGGTGCGCGGCCAGGTTGCGCCATTTGCCCGCGCTGCCCAGCCAGTCGCACACGGCCGTCTCATGGCCGCGGGCGTGCAGGGCTGCGTGCAGATTGGAGCCGATGAAGCCGGCGCCGCCGGTGACCAGGATCATGGCCCGGCGTTATAGAGGCGCTATGGATGGTGACATAGCCCCCATGCGTTCCCACATTTCCCGTGTTCCCAACTGGAGGCTGCCGCGATGACTGACCGTCCCCGGTTCTTCGACGACCTCGCCGGCGTGGCCGGCGGCGCCTTCTCCGCGCTGGCCGGCCTGCGCGAGGAGCTGGAGAGCACGATGCGCACCCGCATCGACGAGGCGATCCGCCGCCTGGACCTGGTGAAGCGCGAGGACCTGGACGCGGTGCAGGAGATGGCCGCCAACGCCCGCGCCGGGCAGGAGGCGGCCGAGGCGCGCGCGGCAGTGCTGGAGGCGCGGTTGGCCAGGCTGGAGGAGCGCATGTCCGGCTCCATCGTGCCGCCCGCCCAGCCTTCCCCCCCCGAGGGCTTCGTCGCCTAGGCGCGTCCGCGCCGGTTCGTTCCGGCGTACGACGAAGGCTTGCTGCGCGCCTGCGCAGGCCGTTAGTCTATGGATCGTGGCGAGTCGGTTCAGCAGCCGCAACATGCTGGAGCCGGGCCACGTGAGGTCAGGACACTTCAACAGGGGAGACCCCGCATGTCAGCCCTGACAACTCAAGCCGCGGAGAACGCGGCCAACCCCCTCGACGTGATGGAGCAGATCGTCGCCGCCAACGACTGGGTGTTTGAGCGCCGCAGCGACAGCGAGATGGCGGCGGAGGCGCCGGGCAAGTGGTGCGACTACGGGCTGTATTTCAGTTGGTCGCACGAGCTGAGCGCCATGCATTTCACCTGCGCGTTCGACCTCAAGGTGCCGCCCGCGCGGCGCGGCGTGCTCTACGAGCTGCTCGCGCTGGCCAACGAGAAGCTGTGGATCGGCCATTTCGGCATGGACAGCGATGACGGCATGCCGCTGTTCCGCCACTCCGTGCTGCTGCGCGGCGCGCCGGGCGCCTCGGCCGAGAGCCTCGAGGACATGGTGGACATCGCCATTACCGAGTGCGAGCGCTTCTATCCCGCGTTCCAGTTCGTCCTATGGGGCGGCAAGCCGCCAGCGGAGGCGCTGCAGGCGGCGATGCTGGAGTGCGTGGGCGAGGCGTGAGCCTCCCGCCGCTCCTGTTGGTGGGCTGCGGCCGCATGGGCGGCGCCATGCTCGCGGGCTGGCGGGAGCAAGGGCTGGCATCCTGCGTCGTCGTCGATCCGGCCCCTGGGGCGGATGCCCTGGCCGGGAGCGGCGTGCAGGTGGTGCGGGACGCAGCCGACGTGCCGGCGGCATTCGTCCCGGCCGCCATCGTGCTCGCGGTGAAGCCGCAGAACGCGGACGCGGTCCTGCCGGCCTATGCGCGCCTGGCCGCCGACGCGGTCTCGCTCTCCATTATGGCTGGTCCTACTGCCCGCCGGGTCGCCACCTTGCTGGGCGGCGGCGCAGTCGTGCGCGCCATGCCGAACACGCCGGCGACGGTCCGTCAGGGCATCACCGTCGCCTTCGCTGGCCTGGGCGTCAGCGACGCGCAGCGGACCCTGTGCGACGCCCTGCTGGCTGCGATCGGCGAGGTCGCCTGGGTTGAGGACGAGGCCCTGATCGACCCCGTGACCGCCGTATCTGGCGGCGGACCGGCCTATGTGTTCCTGCTGGCCGAGCTGCTGGAGCGCGCCGCCGTCGAGCAGGGCATCCCACCGGACCTGGCCCGGCGGCTCGCGCGCGTCACCGTCGCCGGCTCCGGCGCCCTGCTGGCGGCGAGCCCGGAGGATGCGGCCGAGCTGCGCCGGGCCGTGACGAGTCCGCGCGGCACGACGGAGCGTGCGCTCGCCGTGCTGATGGCGGATGCAGCCTGGCCGGCCCTCGTCTCACGCGCGATTGAAGCGGCAACTGCTCGGTCCCGGGAGCTGGCAGGCTAGGTTCACCGTTCTGTCCCCTGGCAAAACGAGGCCCGCCGCCCATGTCCGACCCTATGGAAGACATCGAGTTCGACAGCACCCTCATCGCCGCCGCCTTCGGGCAGGCCGCCCTGCGCGGCTGGCACAGCCTGTCCATCGCGGACGCCGCGCGCGAGGCCGGCCTGCCGCTCGCCCGCGCCCGCGCCCGGTTTCCCGGCCGCGGCGCGCTGCTGCTGCGCTTCGGCGTGCTGGCCGATCAGGCGGCGTTGGGCGACAGCGGGTCCGAGACCGAGCCGCGCGAGCGGCTGTTCGACATGGTGATGCGCCGGTTCGACGCGCTGCAGCAGCACCGCGACGGCGTCCTGGCCCTGCTGCACGCGCTGCCGACCGACCCGGGCCATTCCCTGCTGCTGTATGGCGCCACGCTGCGCAGCATGAAGTGGATGCTGGACGGCGCCGGAATACCCAGCACCGGCCTAGCCGGGACGCTCCGCATGCACGGCCTGCTGGCGATCTGGCTGCGCGCGCTCCGCGCCTGGGAGCAGGATGCCAGCGCCGACCTGTCCGGCACCATGGCGGCCGTCGATCGCGGCCTGACGCAGGCGGTGCGCGCCGAAGGCTGGCTGCCCGGCGCAAAGTCGCCCGCGCAGGACGCGGCGGCGTCCGAAGCCGCCGCGACCTCCGACGAGCGCATGGCCGAGGCCCTGGCCGACGTTCCGGTCGAGGACCTGACGGGGCTGGACGACCCGGTCCCGGCGCCGCGCGACCCG
>JBBSIT010000193.1:0-7199 GCA_038231995.1 Acetobacterales bacterium
CAGAACGCCGGCGAACCAGTCGGGCAGATAGGGGCTGAGCAGCCGGGGGAACGGCTGCGGCTCGGTGCTCCACTCGATCGCGGTCAGCTGCTGGATCATCAGCGCGGCGGCGAGCGTGGATAGCACGTAGAGATGCTTCTCCAGGCTCGCCAGCACCGGGCGGACCGCGACGATCTCGGTCAGCACGCCGACGCCGGCGCAGGCGGCCAGGGTCAGCACGAGGCCCACCGGGCCGGGCAGGCCGAGCCTGCCGATGAACAACGCGCCGAATACGCCACCCAGCATGCCGAGCTGCCCGGCGGTGAAGCTCATCACCCGGGACGCCGAGAACATGACGTTGTAGGTGATGCCGATCAGCGCATAGACCGCCCCGAGCGCCAGGCCCGATGCGATGATTGAGGCGAGCACAGGTGCCGCTCAGCCGTAGCCGGGCGCCAGGGTGAAGGCGCCGTCGCGCTGCGAGTTCGCCTGGCTCATCACCACGTCCTGCTGCGGATAGCCGTTGTGGTCAGTGGGGGAGAAGGCGTAGTCGCCGAAGATGCCGGGGTAGCCGGCGGTTGCGTTCCATTGCGCGATGATGGCCTCCGGCGTGGAGGCGCCGCCGGCCTCGACCGCCTTGGCGATGAACTGCACGGCATCGTAGCCGCAGGCCACCCACCACAACGACGTGTCCGCCAGGTCGATTTTGCCCGCGAGCCGGCCGACGAACGCCTGCGTGCGCGGGGGCAGCTTGCCGGCGGCGTCGTAGCTGCAGCTGCGATAGCCGACCATGTAGACCTTGTCCCAATTGGACGGCTTCTCCAGCAATCCCCGGATGTCGCCCGAGCCGAGCGCCGGGTGGCCTACGATCGGCACATCCCAGCCGAGCACCGCCCGCACGTTCATCAGGCGGGACAGCATGCCGGTGCTGACGGTCCAGACCACGATGGCCTTGGCGCCGGCGTTGCGCGCCCGCAGCATGTCGGGCGTCACGTCCGGCTGCGTCGCGTCGATCAGCGACTGGCTCACGACGTTGGCGCCGTCGCGCCCGAACCCCGCGACCGAGGCCGCGACCGCGCTGGTGCCGTACCCCGTCGTGTCCCCGAACACCGCGACGTCGCGCAGCTTCAGCACGTTCAGCACATAGCCGCGCACAGCGTCGTCCCATTGGCTGTTGGACGGCGCGAGGCGGAACGCGTTGGGGAACTTCGTCGTGTCGATCAGGCTGTCCACCACGCAGGGATGGATGCACGGCATCTTGGCCCGCGCCATGATCGGCGTGGTCGCCAGCGCCTCGCCGGAGTTGGTCGGACCCCAGATCGCGTGCACCCGCGCCCGGCTGATCAGCTCCTGCGTCGCGTTCACCGCCTTGGTCGGGTCGCCCTGGGTATCGCGCGTGACGATCTCGACTCGGCGGCCCTTCACCCCGCCAGCCGCGTTGATCTCGTCCGCCGCGAGCATCACGCCGCGGTTGAAGCCGATCGCCGGCGCCGAGCTCGGCCCGGTCAGCGCCGCGAGCCAGCCGATGCGCAGCGCCTCGGCGGACTGGGCCAGCGCCGGGCGCGCCGATGCAGCGAGACCGAGCACGCCAGTGGCGCCTAGCATGAGGGAACGGCGGGTCGTGGTCATCCTGTCCTCCCGGGACGTGGCCGTCGGCCTTCGGAATCGGCAACCATGCCGCTGGCAGATCGATTGATCCGACTATCTCCGCATGCAACAGCACCGTCAATCGCGCCTTCACTGTACCGGCATCGCTCCGATCCGTACGGCCGAATCGACGATGAGGGGCGAGCGGAACGCCTCGTTGTGACCGGCGCCATGGACTGACGCGCACTGCGCCGCCACGCCGCGTTAAGGCCTGAGCTATATCCAGGTGGCATATCTTGGCCGAGCAGGAGGGGACAATATGACGGAGGTGCCGAGCCGGCCTGACGCTGCTCTTTCTCGAACAGCACCTCGACTTTCCCAAGCAGGTCGTGGAGACCGCGGCGCTGCCGGTGATCGTCAGCCTGCTGCAGATGGGCGACATGGTGGCGCCGCTGCCGACGGAGGTGGTGCGGCCGTATTGCAGCTCGGGTCTGCTCACGCTGCTGCCGATCCGGCTGGACCTGCGGCTTGGGCCGGCCGGGATCATCACCCGGCGGGATCAGGCCCTCTCGCCGGGTGCGCAGGCGATGCTGAGCGCGTTGCGCGAAACGGCCCGGCGGGTCAGAGGGGGAACGATGGACGGGCGGGCGCCGTGATCCGCCGGGGCGGCATCGGCCGCTCCCCCAGCTTCACGCTCATGTCGAGCGCACTTCGGGCATGTCCCGGTGGGACTGCTCCGTTGGCGAAGCCGAGCGCGTAGTCGGCGTAGAGCTTCACGCAGTCGTCGTGCGACAGGCTCGTGGCCTGGACGGAGGCATGGCCCAGCGCGGCGTCTCGCCAGCGCAAAGCTCGCCCGAGCCCGCCGGGGGCCTCGAACCCCCAGAAATACGCGTTGAGCGCGTATCGCTGGAAGAACGGCGCGAAGGTCAGCTCGGCCATGCCGAAGCCGCCGAACAGGAAGCCGCTCTCGTAACCGGCCCGCTCGAGAAAGCCGTCGAGCCAAGCCAAATCGTCCCGCGCCGCATTCTCCACCCGGGACCGGCGCGCTTCGTCCTGCTCCATCAGCATCCGGTAGAGATTGGCCGTGAAGCGCGCGTTGCAGAACTCGATCAGGTTGCGCGAGAGCGCCGTCTCGTACGCGTTTGCCGGGAAGAGGGGTGGGTCGGGGAAGCAATCCTCCAGGTATTCGTTGATGACGCTCGACTCGTTGAGCGGACGTCCGTGATGCACGAGAGCCGGGACCTTCCCGGCCGGATTGACCTCAAGGAACCAGTCCGGCCTCGGCTTGGTGAGATCGATCTCGATGACGTCATGCGCGATGCCCTTGATGTCGAGCAGGATGCGGGTCCGCTGGGCGTAGGGGCAACCCACCATGCTGTAGATGGTCAGCGCCCCAGGCGATGAGGGTGAAGGCATGGCTCGGCCTCCCCGGTTCACGCGGCGGTCCGGTTGCGGGCGAGCCCACGCTCCTGCAGCCGCTCCCTGAGCAGCGGGATCCGGTCGCCGCCCCAGAACAGCTCGCCGTCGAGCACGAACATCGGCACGCCGAAGACGCCCATCGTCTCGGCCTCGGTGCGGATGCGCTCATGCTCCTCGCGGCCAGGCCCTTCGGCATAGGCCGTGAAGGCCACCCCGTTGCCGCCCAGCGAGCCGATCACGTCGCGGATATCGGACAGCGAGTCGATGTCGAGATCGCGGCTCCAGAACCTGCGGAACACGATATCGTTGTAGGCGCGAAAGAAGCCGCGCCTCTGGGCGAACAGCATGCCGGCGCTGGAATAGTAAGCGTCGTAGATCCACTTCGGGCCTCGCAGCGTCAGGCCCTGCTGGTTCGCGTAACGACGAGCATCCATGTAGGAGTAGCGGACACGGCGCCACTGGTGCTCGCTGCGTTCCTCCACGGACCCTAGATACCCCGCGATGTGCAGCGTGTAAGGCAGCCATTCCAGCTCGACGTCATAGTCATCCTCAAGCTTGTAGGTCGCGGCGACAGCCACGAACGCGTACGGGCTCTTGTAGTCGGTGTAGACGCGAATGACCGTCTTGCTCATGGCGGGTGCTTTTGGACCGGTTAGATGCGTTCGCGCCGGACCTGCACGCCCGCGCGTTCACGGTCCCACGTATCCGGCGTGCAGCCTTCTCCTCGCAGGACATGCTTCTCGACCTTGGCGGTCGGCGTCTTCGGCAGTTCCGGCAGGATGCGTATGAAGCGGGGCAGCATGAAGTGCGGCAACCGGCTGCGCAGGTGCTCGATCACCTCGATGGGATTGAGGGTGCATCCCGCGACGGGCGCGAGGACGGCCAGGATCTCGTCCTCGGAGCTCTCGCTCGGGACCGCGACGGCCGCAGCCTCCCGGATGCTCGGGTGCGAGAGAAGTTCCAGCTCGACCTCGAAGGAGGAGACGTTCTCGCCCCGCCGTCGGATCGTGTCCTTCAGCCGGTCGACGAAGTAGTAGTCGCCATCCCGGTCGCGGATGAAGGCGTCGCCGGTATGGAACCAGCCGTTCCGCCACGCGGCGGCCGTCGCGTCCGGGTTGTCGTGGTAGCCGTGGCTCATCGCCCAGGGTGCGGCGGTGCGGATCATCAGCTCACCGGCCTGACCCGGCGGCACCGGGCGGTCGTTCGCATCGACCAGACGCGTCTCGACGCCGGGCCGAGGCCGTCCGCAGACATTCGGCTTCGAAGGGTTGGCCGAGGACATCAGCGGCGTGCTGATCTCCGTCATGTTGAAGAGCGTGAATACATCGACGCCGAAGCGCTCGCGGAAGGGAGGCCCGCTCACGCCGAGCGGAACGATCATCACGTGGCGAAGGCCGTGTTCCCGGTCACGCGGGCTGGGCGGCTGCTTCAGGAGGAACGTCGCCATCGAGCCCAGCAGGAAAACCGATGTGACGCCGAGCTCCCTGACGCTGTCCCAGAAGGTGTCCGTCTTGAAGGCGGCGACAACCCCGACCGAGGCGCCGACGTAGAGCGCGGTAGTCGCCATGAACGCTCCGCCGATGTGGAAGATCGGCATGTGGAGGAGGTGCCGGTCGTCGGCCCGTGTGCAGGTCCAGGTGTCCGGATTGAGAGCCGAGAAGCTGTGCATGTAGGAGGACAGGACGCCTTTGGAGCGCCCGGTCGTCCCGGATGTGTACATGATGGATTGCAGATCCCAAGGCTGGATCGGTTCATCGAGGGGCTGCAGCGCGCCGCCGTCGCCCTGGAGGGCTGAACCATCGTGGATGCCGAGACCCGCCGGCCGCTCGCCCTCGTAGCCCGGCGCCGCAACCACGATGGACCTGAGCGCGCCAGGAGGAACTTCCAGTAGGCGTCCCACGAGCCGCGGATGAACGATGGCGAGGACGGCCCGGGAGTCCATGACGACATGCTCCAGGATCGCGCCGCGATAGGCGATGTTGATGGGCACGAACACTGCGCCAAGATAGTTGACGGCCAACAATGTCATGATCCCGACGGCGGAGTTCGGCATCATGACGAGAACGCGGTCACCCCGGCCGATGCCCAGCGCCTGAAGACCGGCTGCAGCCGAGCGCACGGCCGCGAGCGTGTCGGCATAGGTCCAGCGCTCGCCGCCCTCGAACACGGCACAGAGCTCGTCGCCCTTCGCGGCCGCGTGCCGATCGAGCGCGTAGCGGACCACGCATGTTTCCGCCGGAAGGACGTCGTCGCAGGGTGCTGTCACGGCCGTTGCCATCCGAGCACCGGGCGACCAGCCGACGCGGCGTATGGGACGGTCACGCGCGAACCCTGCGCCCCCGCCGTCAGCGGCCGTCGGCTCGCCATGCTCCCCCTTCGGTCCATCAGCGTAGCAGCGCCCTGAAACCTTGTCCGCCACCAATTCGGTAAGTGATCAGCGACGAAGTCAAGGAATGCGGCTGTAGCCAGATCCCCGCGCCCACGCGGCGCGACAGCCATCTCCAGCTCATCGCCGAGTGCCGCCACTTGGGTGGGCAGAGAGCGTCAGGAAACGAGCGTGTTGCACCGACCCGGTCGGTGGCGATGAGCTATCATAGCAGCTCGCTGGGCAGTCAGCCAAGTTCGGACGCTGCGGGCACTGTGGGCAGGCTGGGTCCGCCCACGCCTCTGGCCGCGAGCACCGCGCGCAGCCCCCTCTGCCCGTCCGGTCCCGTGCCGGGTGCCGCGTCATCGCGATTGTTGCCTCCGGTCGACTGGGCGACCACCGACTTGATCATGCGCCTGCTCCCCTGCGTCCAGGCGCCTTCGCCAATCTGCGCTGCGGAACACCTGAAACGGCGCCGACCACCACTGCCTGCGTCATGCACTGGCGGCTCAGGCCGGAAACGGCGAGACGCCTATGATATGCGCGTGGCCGCCCAGCATCAGTACGTAGGCCGCGAGCCCGGCAGCTGGTCGCCACCTGCCGAACTCGTGCGCAACGAGGGTGTTGCGGCCCGCCAGGATGGCGGCGAACGGCACGATGGAGGTGCGGGACGCGAACGCGTCCCACGCAGCCGTGCCGAGAACCCGGCGGCGCTTGGCGTCGATCGAGACAGCGCCGGCCACCGCGACGATTGCCAGGGCCGCGAAGAAGAGCAAGGACGCCACGTCGCCGTTGCCCACGAGGTGCACCCCGGCCCAGAGCGCCACTCCCATCAGGAACGGGTGCCGGGTGATGCGCACGATCCCCTGCGGCGGACGATCCACCAGGCCCTCCTGCGTCACCGCGGTCGGGTTGGGCGTGGTCAGGCCGATGACCACCAGCAGGAACGCCGGCAGCATCAGCGCGATCGCGAACGGCTTCCACCACTCCAACTGCCCCCAGGTCGGCACGTAGGAGGCAGCGTTGTAGGCCGATACGAGCCAGGCCAGCCCCGTGACGGATGCTGCGGAGAATCCGGCCATGTAGCCGCGCAGCCCAGTAAGCCGGACGACCCGGTCCCGTAGGCGGGTGCCGGACACGCCGAGGTGGATGCCGATGAAGAACAGGGCGGCGAGCAGCAGGGATGCCATCCCCGCAGCCTACGACGTGCCGGCAAGGTGGCAAGCAACGTTCCAACCTGGACGTGCTGTTCCTGCTGTGGCCGCGTCGGTCTGTTCCGAGGGGGCTCCTCATACCCCGATATCGCGCCGTCCCACCCCTTGTCCGATGGAGGCGGGGCTACCACGCCGCAGACCGCGTAGAACTCTTCCGACACCTGCTGACGCAGGAGGCGCTGACGATCTGCGCGAGCGCTGCACCACGCGCGCCATCGCGCAGCGATCCGTCTGCGAAGCAGCCGGCGGCATAGCCGCCGGAGGGGCCGACCGGATCGACGCAGCCACGGATGCCGTCAATATGGCGGAGGCGGCGGCCGGCCAACGGGCAAACCAGGCTCCCGAGAGGGCGGTCTGCCCCGACTGTACCGGTCAGCGCCTGCTGCTCAGGATGCATATCCGGCGCTTGGAGGAGATCGGGGTGGACATGGCCGTCTTCGGCACCGCCTAGCACCTGGCCGCCTGAGCCGGCCTGTGCCATCGCGCAGCGATCCCCCGGAGATACCGTGTTTGGGGTCAAGCGGGTGAAGGGGCATTCGGGGAAGGATCGAACGGCGTCTGCGTACGGACGACGGCGTGGGCGTAGACGAGTAGCTTGCGGGCGACGGCGACGAGGATGACCTTGGGCGGCTTGC
>JBBSIT010000194.1:0-7190 GCA_038231995.1 Acetobacterales bacterium
GCATCGCCTTCTGGGACTACCTCGGCGCCAGGATCGGCGTCGCAGGCGCTCTCGCCATCCCACCTCTCTCCCACCTCGTCCGCTCCCGCACCCAGCCCGCCGGCGCGGGCTGACAACCCGGACTTTTGCCCCGGTTACCGGACAGCGAACTGAAGCACTGTCATTACAGGCGGAATCGCGCGATATGAGCGCCGGCCGGGATGATGTGACAGCGTAGCGCCCCGAGTACGGGGGCGCCGAATACCGGGGCGCCCGGCCGTCAGGTATTCATCGCGTCGAAGAAGTCCTGGTTGGTCTTGCTGTATTTCAGCTTGTCCAGCAGGAAGTCCATCGCGTCGGTGAGGCCCATCGGGTTCAGGATGCGGCGCAGCACCCACATCTTGGACAGCGTGCCGCGATCGACCAGCAGCTCCTCCTTGCGGGTGCCGGACTTGGTGATGTCGATGGCGGGGAAGGTGCGCTTGTCCGAGAGCTTGCGGTCCAGGATGATCTCGGAGTTGCCGGTGCCCTTGAACTCCTCGAAGATCACCTCGTCCATGCGGCTGCCCGTGTCGATCAGCGCGGTGGCGATGATCGTGAGGCTGCCGCCCTCCTCGATGTTGCGCGCGGCGCCGAAGAACCGCTTGGGCCGTTGCAGCGCGTTGGCGTCCACGCCGCCGGTCAGCACCTTGCCGGATGAGGGGACGACGGTGTTGTAGGCGCGCGCGAGCCGCGTGATGCTGTCCAGCAGGATCACCACGTCGCGCTTGTGCTCGACCAGGCGCTTGGCTTTCTCCAGCACCATCTCAGTGACCTGGACGTGCCGGGTCGCCGGCTCGTCGAAGGTGCTGGCGACGACCTCGCCCTTCACGGTGCGGGACATGTCGGTAACCTCCTCGGGCCGCTCGTCGATGAGCAGCACGATGAGGAAGACCTCGGGGTGGTTGTTCGAGATGGCGGTGGCGATGTTCTGCAGCATCACCGTCTTGCCCGTACGCGGCGGCGCCACGATCAGCGCGCGCTGGCCCATGCCGATGGGGGCGATCAGGTCGATGACGCGCGGCGTCATGTCCTTGCCCGGCCCCTTGGCGACGGACTGGAAGTTCTCGACTTCCATTTTCAGCTTACGGTCCGGGTAGAGCGGCGTGAGGTTGTCGAAGTTGATGCGGTGGCGCACTGCGTCGGGCGGCTCGAAGTTGATGGTGTTGAGCTTGAGCAGCGCGAAGTAGCGCTCGCCGTCCTTGGGTGCGCGGATCTGCCCCTCGACGCTGTCGCCGGTGCGCAGGCCGAAGCGGCGGACCTGGCTGGGGCTCACGTAGATGTCGTCGGGGCCGGGCAGGTAGTTGGCCTGCGGGCTGCGCAGGAAGCCGAAGCCGTCGGACAGGATCTCGAGCGTTCCCTCCCCGTGGATCGGCTGGTCGTTCTCGGCCAGGTTCTTCAGGATCGCGAACATCATGTCCTGCTTGCGCAAGGACGACGCGTTCTCGATCTCTAGGGATTCGGCGAAGCTCAGCAGGTCGGCCGGGGATTTGGCCTTGAGTTCGGCGAGGTGCATGGGGACGCCTCAGATACAATGCGGGAGAGGGACAGAGCGCCTAGGCTGAGCCGCCGACGCACCATGAGGTGGCCAGCGCTGTCCCGAGGAGGGGGGGGTCGGGGCCGCGAGGCCGCCAGGTCGTTCGACATCAGGCTTGGCGCCCGCCGTCAGGCATCCACGTGGCATCAGGGCCACGGCAGGTCAAGGGGTTATGTGGCGGCGCCCGATCACAGTTCAGAACGGCTTGACGATCACCATCACCACGATCAGCAGCAGCAGCAGGGTCGGCACCTCGTTGGCGATCCGGTAGAAACGGTGCGTCCGCTGGTTGCGGTCCTCCGCGAACTCCCGCCGCCACTTGCTGAGCGCGCCATGGAAGCCGTTCATCACCAGCACGGCGGCGAGCTTCACGTGCCACCAGTTGAACCCGCTCCAGTCCACGGTCCCCGGCGTCAGCACCAGCAGGATGCCCAGCGTCCAGGTCGCCAGCATCGCCGGGTTGATGATCCCCTTGAACAGCCGGCGCTCCATCACCTTGAACCGCTCGCTCTCGGCCGAGCCGCGCGCCACCTCGCAGTGGTACACGAACAGCCGCGGCAGGTAGAACATGCCGGCCATCCAGGAGATCACCGCGACCAGGTGGAACGCCTTGGTCCAGGGATAGACGGCCGCCAGCCACGGGATGGTCATGCCGCCCCGCGCAGCCCTGCCCGCAGCAGCGCCGGAACCTCGGCGAGCGAGCGCACCACCACGGCGCCGGCGGCGCGCAGTAGCTCCGCATCCCCGTGCGGATCGAGCCCGATGCAGGCCATCCCGGCAGCCATAGCCGCGCGCACGCCGGGCAGGCTGTCCTCGATCACCACGCAGGCGCCGGGCGGCACGCCCTCGGCGGCGGCCGCGGCGAGGAACAGGTCCGGCGCCGGCTTGGGCACGCCCACGTCGGCCGCGCTGTGGATGCGCCCCTCCACCAGCGGCGCCAGCCCGGTGCGATCGAACTTGGCCCGCATCTCCTTGTGCGAGGAGTTGGACGCGACGCGGTAGGGCAGGCCGAGGGCTGCGACCGCGCGCAGCAAGTCGGCCGCACCCGGCATCGGCTCCGCCTCGCGGCCGAGCACATCGAACAGCCGATCCACGAGATAGGCCACCCAGCCCGGCGGCACCGGCCGGCCGATATGCGCCTCGATCGTCGGCACCATGGCCGACAGGCTCGATCCCATGAAGCGCGACAGACTCTCCTCAGTGGAAAGCGGCCAGCCGAGCTTCGTCACCTCCTCGGCCACCACCCGGTTGGACGGCGTCTCGCTGTCCACCAGCACGCCATCGCAATCGAAGATGACGAGGCGCAGGGGCAGCAGCGTCACGCCGCGTCCATCAAGGTGGGCGACGGCGAGGCAGCGCCCGCCCGGGCGTGCGGGCAATCGCGATACGGGCGCGGGCAGGTGCGGCCGCCGACGAAGCTGCACAGGCCGGGGCCGCGGCCGAGGCTCGCGCGCACCAGGTCCGCCAGCGCCTCGATGAAGCCGGGATCGCTGTTCTGCGCGGGCGAGCGGAAATAGCCCGGCACGCCCGCCTTCTCCGCAAGGTCCCGGTATTCCACATCCAGCTCCACCAGCGTCTCGGAATGCTCCGACACGAAGGCGATCGGCACGACGAGGACGGACACGCCGTCATGCGCGGCCCGCTCGATCTCCGCCTCCGTGTTGGGCTCGATCCATTTCTGCGGCGTCGCGCGGGACTGGTAGCAGACCACCCAATCGAGGTCCGGCAGGTCGAGCGCACGAACCACGCCGGCCACGGTGCGCTCGATCTGGAATTGATAGGGGTCGCCGGCCTTCACGATGGCCTCGGGCAGCCCGTGCGCGCTGAACAGCACGCGGAGCGGGGCGCCAGCGCCCAAGGCCGCGCGCGCCTCGGTGTAGCTGCGCCGCACGATCGCCGCGGTGGCGCGGAGATAGCCGGGATCGGAATGGTAGCAGCACAGCGCCGTGGTCGGCTTCGTCAGCCCTACGCGGCCGGCGGCATCCCGCCACGCGCCGAGCGAGCTGCCCGTCGTCGTCGTGGAGAACTGCGGGTAGAGCGGCACCAGCACCACCTCGTCCGGGTCCCACGCCTTCACCTCGCGCGCGCAGGCCGCGCTGAACGGGTGCCAGTAGCGCATGGCGACGAAGCAGCGCGCGTTCATGTCGGTGAGCGCGCCCTCCAGCGCGCGGGCCTGCTCCTGCGTCAGCTCCAGCAGCGGGCTCTTGCCGCCCAGGATGGCGTAGTTGGCGCTGGCCGCCTTGGTCCGCGCCAGCGCGATCACCCGGGCGAGCAGCGGGCGCACGAAGAACGGCACGCGCAGGATCGCCGGGTCCTTGAACAGGTTGATCAGGAACGGCCGCACCGAGCTGGGCTTATCCGGACCGCCGAGATTGAACAGGACGATGGCGATCTTGCGGTCGGTCATTCCTGCAAGGTTGGCCGGCCCTCGCGTTCCGTCAAGCATCGCGCACCATCCTGACGAGTTCGGCGACGTGCTCGGGCGGCGTCTGCGGCACGATGCCGTGGCCCAGGTTGAACACGTGCGGCCGGCCTCGCGCGGCCGCCAGCACGCCGGCTGTCTCGCGCGCCAGCGCCTCCCCGCCCGCGACGAGCGCCAGCGGGTCGAGGTTACCCTGCGTCGCCACACTCTCTGGCACCAGCGACGCCGCCAGCGCTAGGTCCGACCCGGTGTCGATCGCCACCGCGTCCACCTCCGTGTCAGCAGCGTAACGCCCGATCTGCACGCCGGCGAGGCGGGGGAAGCCGATGACCGGCACCCCGGGATGGCGCGCGCGCAAGGCGGCCACGATGCGCCGGGTCGGCTCGATCACGTGCAGCCCGAACAGCAGCGGCGAGAGCACGCCCGCCCAGCTATCGAACAGCATCAGCACCTCGGCGCCCGCATCCACCTGCGCCGACAGGTACTCGACGGTGCTCTCGGCCAGTAGCTCGATCAGCGCCGCGAACAGCTCCGGCTGCGCGTGCGCCATGCCGCGGACCCGCACGAAGTCCTTCGAGCCGCCGCCTTCGACCATGTAGCAGGCGACGGTGAACGGGCTGCCGGCGAAGCCGATCAGCGCCGTGCGGTCGTCGAGCCCGGCGCGAGCGAGGCGCACCGTCTCCAGGATGGGGGCGATGGCCCCACGCAGCCGGGCGGGGTCGAGCCGGTCCAGCCCCGCGCGGTCCTCCAGCCGGGGCAGCACGGGACCCTCGCCCTCGCGGAACTCGAGACCGTGCCCGAGCGCCCAGGGCAGCATCAGGATGTCGCTGAACAGGATCGCCGCGTCGAACCCGTAGCGGCGGATCGGCTGCAGCGTCACCTCGGCCGCGAGCTCCGGCGTGGTGCACAGGCTGATGAAGTCCCCCGCCCTCCCTCGCACCGCCCGGTATTCCGGCAGGTAGCGCCCGGCCTGGCGCATCAGCCACAGCGGCGGCGGCCAGACGGTCTCGCCGGACAGGGCGCGGATTAAAGTCTTCGGCATTCCTAGCCTCTCAGAGATTAAGATTAAGAAGATTTATGGATGGGGTAGCACTAGGGCCTGTGGACAACGTGGTACCCGGACTGCCCGGGTGGATACACGATCTGTCCACAGCAGCCGCATCTGGCAACCCATTGATGAACACGGAGTCGCACGGTTCTGTCCGCAAGGCGGCATGATTCGGCTGCGTACTATCCCGCGTACCCCGGAATTGCCGTACGACTCACGCTCCTGGAGCAGCAGTGCGATGAGCGGGCTTCAACACCCCGGTTATCCCCGCTATCCCCTCACTCCATGACGACTCATCGCATGAACCTGCACCTGGTCTCGGACGCAACCGGGGAGACGCTGAACAGCATCGCGCGGGCGACCGTGTCGCAGTTCGAGCACGTGTCGATCATCTACCATCGCTGGAGCCTGATCCGGACGCGCCTGCAGCTGCACCGGGTGCTGGAGGGGATCGAGAGCGAGCCCGGCCCGGTGCTGTCCACCGTGATCGACAAGGCGCTGCGCAACGACCTGGAGACGACCTGCCAGCGCCTCGGCGTCTCGGTCATCAACGTGCTCGACCCCGTGATGTCGATGCTGCAGGACCATATCGGCGAGCAGGCGCAGGGCCGGCCCGGCCGGCAATACGTGCTCGACGCCGACTACTTTCGCCGCATCGACGCCATGCACTACGTGCTGGCCCACGATGACGGGCAGGCCCAGGCCGGCATCGCCGAAGCCGACGTCGTGCTGGTCGGCGTCAGCCGCAGCAGCAAGACGCCGACGTCGTTCTATCTCGCCAACCGCGGCGTCAAGGCGGCCAACGTGCCGCTGGTGCCCGGCACGCCGGACCCGCCGGGGCTGGAGGCGCCGCGCTGCCCCGTCATCGGCCTCACGCTCGATACGGCCGCGCTGATCGAGATCCGCCGCCACCGGCTCAGGCTGATCGCCAAGGGCAGCGACACCGGCGTGGTGCGGCAGGACACGAGCGACTACGTGGACATGGAGGCCGTGCGCGCCGAGCTGCTCTGGGCCAGGCGTCTCGCGACCCGGCGCGGCTGGCCGGTGATCGACGTCACCCGCCGCTCGATAGAGGAGACCGCGGCGACCGTGCTGCAGCTCATGGAGGCCTGGCACGACCGGCAGCGCCGGGCCGCCGCCGCACCGGCACCGTGACGTTGATGGCGCCGGGCGCGCCGCCCCTCGTGCTCGCGAGCCAGTCCAGCACGCGCGCGGCGATGCTGCATGCCGCCGGGCTGCGGTTCGAGGCTCGCCCCGCCCGCATCGACGAGGACGCGGTGAAGCAGGCCGCCCGGGCCGAGGGCACGCCGCCCGAGGACGCAGCCTTCCTGCTGGCGGAGCTCAAGGCGGCCCGCGTGCGCACGCCGGGCGCGCTGGTGATCGGCGCAGACCAGTTGCTGGTGTGCGAGGGACGCTGGTTCGACAAGCCGTGCGACCTGGCCGGGGCGCGGGAGCACCTGCTGGCGCTGCGCGGCCGGACCCACACGCTCGTCACCGCGGCCGTCTGCCTGCGCGATGGCGCCCCCGTGTGGCGCCACGTGGCGACGCCGCGCCTGCGCATGCGGCCGTTCAGCGACGCGTTCCTCGACGCCTATCTCGCGGCCGAGGGCGATGCCGTTCTGTCCAGCGTCGGCGCCTACCGGCTGGAGGGGCCGGGCGTGCAGCTCTTCGAGGCAGTGGAGGGCGAGCACGCGGCGGTGCTGGGCCTGCCGCTGCTGGCGCTGCTCGGGTTCCTGCGCGGGCATGGCGTGCTGCTGGCATGAGCTGAAATCGGTGTTAGGGTGCTCGCCATGAACGTCGCTATGCGCCAGCGCATGACCCTGGAGGAGTTCCTCGCCTGGGAGGAGCGCCAGGAGCTGCGCTACGAGTTCGACGGCTTCGGCCCTATTGCCATGACGGGTGGCACCGCTGGGCACGACAGCATCAGCATGAACCTGGTCGCCGCCCTGGTGAATCGACTGCGCGGCAAGCCATGCCGTCCTCACGGTAGCAATCTCAAGATCGAGGTGATGGGCAGCATCCGGTACCCCGACGCCTTCGTGACCTGCAGCCCGATCGAGTGTGGAAGCACGGTGCTGCGCGAGCCTGTGGTCGTCTTTGAGGTGCTGAGTAAGGGCATGGCGCACACGGATCGGATCGACAAGAACCGGGAATACGCCTCCACC